>NZ_JASCXL010000006.1:0-138135 GCF_030010595.1 Streptomyces sp. CC224B
CGGCCGCCTCCCCGGTGCCGTCGGGAGCGGCGGCGGCCACGGCGTCGGCGTAGGCGGCGCTCGCGCGCAGGGCCCGGGCGGTGGCACGGCGCTCGGGGCCGTGCGGGCGCAGCGGCGCGGGCGCCATGCACACCAGCCAGGCCAGTGCCCCGGCGCCGAGCGTCATCGCGAGGTGGCCGGGCACCTGGCCGAGGCGCTGCGGCGCGAACAGGCTCGCCGAGCTGACGAAGGTCAGGATCAGATGGCCGGGCGGGCCGACGCGGGTGGCGTCGCAGAGGGCCTTCTGGGCGGCAGCGAGCAGCGCCCCCACCGCGACGAGCACCGCGGCGCCCGGCGCGAGCGCGGCGGCGGTCAGCGCCACGGCCACGCTCGCCGCCATGCCGGCCACGACCCAGGCCAGGGCGCGGGCCCGGGCGGCGTACGGGAACTGGTGGGTGTACAGGGCGCAGAACGAGCCCGCCATCGTGTACATCACCAGGTCGAGGCGGTCGAGCGCGAGCAGCGTCAGATGCGGCACGGCGGTGGCGGCGACGACGCTCAGCGCGGGCTTGAACCAGATGTCCGAGGGCGCGTTCAGGCGCAGTACGCCGGCGAGCGGCAGTCGGTGCGGGTGCGTGCGGGAGGCGGGGCGGGTGCGGAAGCCCGGGCGGGTGCGGAAGCCCGGGCGGGTGCGGAAGCCCGGGCGGGAGGGGCGGGTCGGGGGTGGGGCGCTGCTCATGAGAGAGAAGGTTAGCAAGTGTTTTACCTGAAAAATAAATGAGGGCGCAGGCAGTCACGCTCCGGCGGCCCGGTCACGCCCCAAGCGCGGCAGGGCGGGGCGGGGTCGCGCTCAGTCGCGCCCCGCGTGAGGCGCGGCCGTGCTCCGGGCGCGGGAGGCACGTGCACCGCACCCGGCGCGAGGCCCGTGGTGAGCCCGCCCCGCTCCCCGTCCGCGCTCCCGCCGTACACCCGTGCGCTCCCGTACGCCGCCCCGGTCCCGGGCATCGACCCGTCAACGGCGACGACCGTCGATCGAGGAGGTGCCCGGTGCACGGACCCGGTTCGGCGAGCTGGCTGCTCGTGGCGCTCTGCGCGGCGAGCGGCGCCTACTGCCTGCTGCGCACCCGCAGCTCCGTCGCGGAGCAGCGCCGCGCGGCGGGCAGCGAGGCCCTGATGGGCTTCGGCATGGCGGTGATGGCCGTCCCGGCCGCCGTGCTGTCCCCGCCCCGCGGCGCCTGGCTCGTGTACACGGCGGTGTTCGCCGCCGCCGGGCTGCGCACGGCGTGGACGGCCCGGCGCGACCCGCACCACCTCCACCACCTGCTCGGCGCCGGGGCGATGGTCTACATGTCGGCGGCGATGACCACCGCCCCGGGCGGGGCCCACGGGGGCGGGCACGGCGGCGGGGGCGTCCCGGCGCTGACCGGCGTCCTGCTGCTGTACTTCACCGCGCACGTCCTGGCCTCGGGCGCCCGGCTCGCGCCGGTGGGCGCGGCGGCGGCCCCGGAGGCGGGCGTCGTGCGCTGGGCGGACCGGCCGGAGCTGGCGCTGGTGTGCCGCCTGGCGATGAGCATGGGGATGCTGGCGATGCTCCTGACGCTGTGAGGGCTCCTGTGGCGGGGCCGGGTCCGCGGGGCGGCGGGCTCCCGTGACGGGGGTCGGCCCGCCGGGCGGGGGTTCGCGTGGCGGGACCGGGTGGGGGGCTCGCGTGGCGGGCTCAGGCGGCGGGCGCAGGGCTTCCGTCGCGGGACCGGTCCGCCGGGCGGCGGGCTCCTGCGGCGGAGCCGGTCCGCCGAGCGGCGGGCTTCCGCGGCGGCACCGGGCGCCAGGTTCCCGTGACGGGACCAGTACGCCAGACGCCGAGCCTCTGTGACAGGACCGGCCCGGCCGGCGTCGGCGGCCCGGCGTGGCATGCGTCACTTCACGGGGAGGGCCCGTATCCCCGCGCGGGGCGCCCCTCATAGGGTTGACCCATGATGGTCCCCGTCGCGCTGTTGCTGCTGGGCGTGCTGACCGCCGTCTTCGCTCCCCGGATGCTCGCGCGGGCGGAGTGGCCGGAGCGCGAACCGGTGGTCGCGCTGTGGGCCTGGCAGTGCGTCGTGGCGGGCGTCCTGCTCTGCTGCGCCCTGTCCATGACGTTCAGCGCGGCGGCCGCCTGGCAGGCGGTGCGCGGCCATCTGTTCGCGCCCGCGCCGCGCGGCGTGGTGGAGGCGTACGCGCTCGGCCAGACGCCGTGGGCGACCGTGACGGCGGTGGCGCTGGCCTGCGGCGGCGCTTGGACGGCCGTGATGCTGACCCGCGAGATCGCGCTGGCCCGGGCGCGGCGCGCCCGGCGCCGGGCCGAACTGGTGGTGCGCGCCCCGCTGTTGCCCGGCGAGGAGCCCGGCGCCGACCGGCTCGTCGTCCTGGAGGGCGAGCAGCCGGACGCCTGGTGGCTGCCCGGCACCGCGCCCCAACTGGTCGTCACCACCGCCGCGTTGCGCCGCCTCAAGGGCCGCCAGCTCGACGCGGTGCTCGCGCACGAGCAGGGCCACGCGCGGGCCCGGCACGACTGGCTGCTGCACTGCTCGGCGGCGCTCGCCGCGGGCTTCCCGCAGGTGCCGGTGTTCGCCGCGTTCTGCGACGAGATGCACCGGCTGGTGGAGCTGGCCGCGGACGACGTGGCCTCGCGCCGCTTCGGCCGGCTGACGATCGCCCTGGCCCTCGTCGAACTGAACGAGGACCGGGGCGTGTTCGGTCCCTGCCCCACCGCCCACGCCCACGTGCCGCAGCGGGTGCACCGGCTGCTGGCCGCCCGGCCCCGGCTGACCGCCGGACGCCGGCTGCGGCTCACCGCGGCCGCCGCGCTCGTGCCGGTCGTACCGCTCCTGGTGGCGTTCGTCCCGGCGCTCCGCGCGCTCGGTTAGGCACCGCCGCCGTCCGTCGTCCAGGATCGTTCCATGGATTCCGCACCGCCCCCGCCCCCGCCCCGGCCCGCCTCCCGCGCCCCGCGCGCGGCCCTGCTGCTCGCCGTGCCGTCACTGCTCCTGCTCGTCCTGGTCTCCGCCGAGTGGCAGCCGCTGCTCACACTGGACGGCGACGTGGCGCGCACCACGCACCGCTGGGCGGTGGAGCACCGGGGCGCCACCGACGTCGCCCGCGTCCTGACGGACTGGGTGTGGGACCCGTGGACGATGCGCGCCCTGTGCACGGTCGTCATCCTGTGGCTCGCCGGGCAGCGGGCCTGGTGGCTCGCGCTGTGGCTGGCCGGGACCTGCCTGGCGGCCTCGATCTTGCAGCAGGGCATGAAGGCGGCGGTGGGCCGGGACCGGCCCCGGTGGCCGGACCCGGTGGACTCCGCGCACTACGCGTCCTTCCCGTCCGGGCACGCGATGACGGCGGCCGTGGCGTGCGGGCTGCTGCTCTGGCTGGCGCGTCTGTACGGCCTGGGCGCGACCGTCCGGCGGGCCGGGCTCGCCGTGGCCGTGGTGTCCGTGGTCGGCGTGGGCCTCACCCGGGTGTGGCTGGGGGTGCACTGGGCCTCGGACGTCGTCGCCGGCTGGCTGCTCGGCGCGCTGACGGTCACCGTGGCGATCGCCCTGTACGAGCGCTACGCCCCCGCCCCACGGCGGCCGGTCCTCGACGAGCCCGCCGAGACCCGCGCCTGACCGGGCCGGTCCGCCGGGGCACGGCCCGCCCGCCGAGGGGTGGTTGACCGCGCCCTCGGCGGCCGCGGAGGATCGCGGCATGGCGATCAAAGGCGTGCTGTTCGACTTCTCCGGAACGCTGTTCCGCATCGAGTCCGCGGCCTCCTGGCTGCGGGCCGCGCTCACCGCGCGGGGGCTCGCCCTGCCGCCGCGGGAGGAGGCCCGCCTTGCCGCGGCGCTGGACCGGGCGGGCGCGCTGCCGGGCGGCTCCCCGGCCCTGGACGTGCCCGCGCACCTCGCCACCCTCGTCGCCCGGCGCGACGAGAGCGCGGAGCTGCACCGCGCCGCCTACACCGCTCTGGCCAGGACCGTGCCGCTGCCGGACCCGGCCCTGTACGAGGCGCTGTACGACCGCCACATGGCCCCGGAGGCCTGGCAGCCCTACGCGGACGCGCTCGACGTCGTCCGCGTGCTCGGCTCGCGCGGGGTGCGGGTCGGCGTGGTCAGCAACATCGGCTGGGACCCGCGGCCCGTCTTCCGCGCGCACGGCCTGCACCCGTACGTGGACACGTACGCCCTGTCCTTCGAGCACGGCGTCCAGAAGCCGGACCCGCGCCTGTTCGCGCACGCCTGCGCGGTGCTGGGCGTCGACCCCGCCGAGACGCTCATGGTCGGCGACGACCGCCGCGCGGACGGCGGCGCGGCCACGCTCGGCTGCACCGTCCACTTCGTGGACCACCTGCCGGCCGCGGCCCGCCCGGACGCCCTGCGCCACGTCCTGACCCTGGCCTCCCCGGCCTGACGCCCCACGCGCCCGAGGCGCACCGCCCGCCGTACGGACCCGCACCGGGCCTGCGCCACGGACGGAGGTTCGTCCCATTCCGCCCGGCCCGGTCGAACGACCGGTTCCTGTCTGTCCCGGCAACCACCGGTCGTCGACACTGCTACCGACACCCACAGCCGCACCCACACCGCCTCGGGAGCACGCATGAGGAGACGGCCGCGCCGCGCCCTGGCCGCCACGGCGACGATCATCGGCGTGGCGGGCGCCCTCACCCTCGCCTCGCCCGCTCCCGCGAGCGCCGCGACCACCGCTCACTGCGTCAGCGCCTCAGGGCACCGGGACGCCCTGTCGCACCGCGGCAGCCTGCGCGCGGAGCTGGCCTCCTGCCCCGACTTCACGGACTCCGGCGCCCCCTACACCTTCTTCGTCGACGCCTTCTACTCCGCGGAGGTATACGGGGTGCCGCCCCGTGTCGGCTTCGTCCGCTACGACGACCAACTGGCGGACTGCACCGCCGTCACGGTCGAGGGAACCCTCTTGAAGGCCACCGGCTGCCACATCACCCGTCAACCGCGGCCCGATGCCGATCGGCCCTCTCGCTGAGCGGCGCCCGGCCCCTGCGCCGGCGGGCGGCTGCGCGCCGGACCGGCGCGGCCACGGCTCGTTGCCCGAGGGCGACCGCGCGGCGCGACACGCCCGGCCGAGGGGGTGAGGCGTGACAGGGACGCGGGACCCTCAGACCTCGTAGGTGTCGACGCGCGCAGTGGGGCGTAGCCGCACCGGGTCGCCGCCGGAGGACTCCTTGGCCCGGCGCCTGCGCAGCAGCTCCCAGCACTGGTCCAGCTCGCGCTCCAGATCGCCCAGGCGGGCCCGCTCCGTCGCCTCGTCGATCGCCCCGGTCGCCAGTGACTCCCGCAGGGTCTTCTCGGCGTCGACCATCTCGGTGATCCGCGCCAGGATCTGCTGTTGGTCCATGTTCACGCGCCTCCTCTGCCCCTTTGGATCACTGTAAGGAGACGGCGCCGGATCGGCGAGGAGAGCGCGGGCGGGGCGTCACGGGACGCACCTGTGGGCAGGCAACACTCCCCCGCGGTGTTACCTGCCCCCAGGCAGCACCGGCCCCTGTCGGCCAGGGCCGGTATGCCCTGAGTATATTGGCTGTGAGCCAGTCAACGCAGGAGTTACAGGATGTCCCCCCGTAGCCCATCGGTCAATGAAGAGTTGCGGCGGCGTTCCCGGGAGCGGCTTCTGCAGGCGACGGTGGACCTGGTGGGCGAGCGCGGCTACGAGGCGACGACGCTCGCGGACATCGCCGACCGCGCCGGTTCCGCGCGCGGCCTGGTGTCGTACTACTTCCCGGGCAAGCGGCAGCTCCTGCAGTCGGCGGTGCACCGGCTCATGCACCTCACGTTGCAGGAGGCGCTGGAGCGGGAGCCGCGCACCGAGGACGGGGACGAGCTGCTCGCCCGCGCCATCGACGCGATACTGGGCCTCGCGCGGGACCGGCCGGTCCTGATGCGGACGCACATGGCGGGCATCCTCCAGGCCGAGGGCTTCGTGCAGTGCCCCGAGCAGCAGCGCCTCGCCTCCCTGCTGCGCGACACGGTGGACAAGCACGGCGCGCCGGACGCGGAGACCGACTACCGGATGCTGCGCGCCCTGCTGATGGGCGCGGTGTTCGCGCTGCTGATCCCGGGGGCGCCGATGCCGTTCGCGCGGCTGCGGGCGGAGCTGTTCCAGCGCTACGGCCTGGACTGGAAGCTCGGCGTCCCGCCGGGCGACGAACCGCCCGACGGGACGTACCGGGCCGGTGCCGGGCCCGGGGCGCCATGACCCCGGGCGGTCCGGACCACCGGCTCAGTGGTGGCCGAAGTACTCCGGCTGGGTCTGCACGTTGAGCTCGCGCAGCCGTACCCGCTCGGCGGGGGCGGTGCGCTTGTCGTGGAGCTTCAGCACGTCGAAGCCCTTGACCATGTCGTTCGAGTAGATGTGGCCGTTGTAGTAGTACGCCGACCACGAGCCGCCGCCGACGAGGGTGTCCGCGGAGATCGGGCCGCGCTCGAAGTAGGCGATCTCCTTGGGCCTGGTGGAGTCGGTGAAGTCCCACACGGAGACGCCGCCCTGGTACCAGGCCTGGACCATGAGGTCCTTGCCCTTGACCGGGATGAGCGAGCCGTTGTGGGCCACGCAGTTCTCGGTGTCCGCCTGGTGGCGCGGGATCTTGAAGTAGCTCTTGAAGACGAGCCTGCTCCTGTCGCCCCGGCCCTTGATCTCGTAGATGCCGTCGGCGCCGCGGTTCGGGCCGATCTCGGCGTTGCAGGTGGCGCCGCCGCCACCGCCGAGCTCGTCGGTGAACACGACCTTGTCGGCACGCTGGTTGAAGGTCGCCGAGTGCCAGAACGCGAAGTTCACGTTGTCCTGGACCCGGTCGATGACCTTCGGGCGTTCGGGGTCCTTGATGGAGAACAGGATGCCGTCACCCATGCACGCGCCCGCCGCGAGGTCCCTGGAGGGCAGCACGGTGATGTCGTGGCAGCCGGTGGTCTTGGAGACGCCCGGGTTGGTCGGGGCGCCCGGGTTGCCGCCGCCGTCGGGGCCCTCGCCCGGGAACAGCACGGGGAAGCCGACGACCGCCGCCTTCTGCGGGGCCTTGCGCGGCACCTTGATGACGGAGATGCCGTCGTGCGGCGGCTGGCAGTCGGGGAACGCCGCGTTCGGCGCGTAGGAGGAGACGTAGACGTACACGTCGGAACGCTCGGGGACCAGCGTGTGGGTGTGCGAGCCGCAGGCGGTCTCGACGGCGGCGACGTAACGCGGGTTGCGCTTGTCGCTGATGTCGAAGACCTTCATGCCCTCCCAGGAGGACTTCTCCGTGGCCGGCTGCGTGGTGCTGGCGCACGAGCTGTCGCTGCGCGAGGAGTCGGTCGACAGGAACAGCAGGTTGCCGGAGACCGAGACGTCGTTCTGGGACCCCGGGCAGAGCACCTGGGCGACGGTCCTGGGCTTCCTGGGGTTGCTGATGTCGAAGATGCGGAAGCCGTCGTAGTTTCCGGCGAAGGCGTACTTGCCCTGGAAGGCGAGGTCGGAGTTGGTGCCGGGCAGCGCGTCCTTGGGGATGTTGGCGAGGTGCTCGATGTTGTCGGAGTGGACTATCTCGTCGGGCGCGGGGATCTTCCCGTCCCTGATCGCCCGCCTGGTGTCGGCGGCGTCGGACTTCGAGACCTTCTTCGGGGCCGCGGGGCTGTCCCCCGGGTCCGGGGTCGCCGCCGCGGGCACGGCGGTGAGCAGCGCGGCGAGGAGCCCGGCCGCGGCCGTGGCGACTCCCAGACGTCTGCGCCGCGTTCGGGCTTCGTGCAACAAAGTCACTGCGTCCTCCCTTGTGGCCGTTCGACGGTGAACGGTTCACGGACACCCGCAGTATCGTGCTCTACATGCACAGATCAACAGAGGGCGGCAGGGTCGTCATGAACATTCCACACGGGTGATACTCACCCGACGTGCCCGTACGGACCCAACTGCCCCGCCCGCACCAGGAGGTTGCCGTGCCCCGCTTTCGTACGTCCTGCGCCCCTCCGTCCGTCGCGCGGGCCTCCGCCGCCCGTACGTCCGGCGCGCGTACGCCCGTTGCGCGGGTGTCCCTCGGCCGCGGCTGGGCCGTGGCCGCGCTCGTGGCGGCCGTCGTGCTCGGGGGCGGGGCCTGCGACTCGGGGTCCGGTTCGGGGGGCGGCTCCGACGCCAAGTCCGGTGCGTCGTCCGGGCCTTCGGTGATCGCGCCCGGCAAGCCCGGTGAGACAGCCGCGACGCTGTCCGCCGAGGAGGCCGCGAGGAAGCGGACCGACGACGACAGCCCGAACTCGGCGGACTTCGACTACGTCGAGAAGATGATCCCGCACCACACCCAGGCCCTGGAGATGACCCGGCTCGTCCCCGAGCGGGCGCGGTCGACGAAGGTGAAGCGGCTCGCGGACCGCATCAGCTCCGCCCAGAAGCCCGAGATCGGCGCCATGGAGCGGTGGCTGAAGAGCCACGGCGAGAAGCGCGGGAAGCCGCGGCACGGCGGGCACCACGACCACGCCGGGATGCCCGGCATGGCCACCCCGGCGCAGCTCAAGCAGTTGCGGGCGGCCAAGGGCGAGGCCTTCGACGAACTCTTCCTGAAGCTGATGATCACGCATCACCAGGGGGCGCTCACCATGGCCACGGACGTCCTCTCGGAGGGCAACAACCTCCTCGTCGAGGAGATGGCCAACGATGTGGTGGCGCAGCAGACGAGTGAGATCAACCGGATGCGTGGGATGACGGGCTGACCTCGCCCGCCGGGGTGCCGTCGGCTCGCCCGGGACGGCGCCCCGCCATCCGGGCGACGCTTCCTCTCCCCCTGCGGGCGCCCCGGTGCGATGCTGGGACCAACCGGCATCCAGCCGTCCCGGGGGCACCTCGCGGAAGGAGCGCCGCCGTGCACGTAGCCGTCGTGGGATCGGGTCCGAGCGGGGTCTACACGGCCCAGAGCCTGGTGCAGCAGGACCGGGTGCCCGGGGTGCGGGTCGACGTGCTCGACCGGCTGCCGTGCCCGTACGGCCTGGTGCGCTACGGCGTGGCGCCCGACCACGAGAAGATCAAGTCCCTCCAGAACAACCTGCGGGCGGTCCTGGAGCACGAGCGCGTACGGTTCTTCGGCGGGGTCGAGATCGGTCCCGGCGGGGTGTCCCCGGCCCGGCTGCGGGAGTGCTACCACGCGGTCGTGTACTGCGTGGGCGCCGCCGCGGACCGCAGGCTCGGCGTGCCCGGCGAGGACCTGCCCGGCAGTTGCTCGGCGACGGAGTTCGTGTCCTGGTACAGCGCGCACCCGGACGTGGCGGTGCGCGGCTGCGGGCCCCCGGACCGCTTCGTGCGGGGCGTGGAGACGGCCGTCGTCATCGGCGTCGGGAACGTCGCCGTGGACGTGGCCCGGATCCTCGCGCGCGGCGCCGCGGAGCTGGCGGCCACCGACATGCCGCACGAGGCGCTCGGCGTGCTGGCGGAGAGCCGGGTGCGCGAGGTGCACATGGTGGGGCGGCGCGGGCCCTCGCAGGCGCGCTTCACCACGAAGGAGCTGCGCGAGCTGGGCTCCCTGCCCGACGCCGACGTGGTCGTGGACCCGGAGGAGCTCGCGCTCGACCCGGCGTACGCGGACCCGTCGGGGCTGCCCGCGGCGAGCCGCCGCAACGTGGAGGTGCTGCGCGACTGGGCCGGCCGCCCCCCGCGCGGGCGGGCGCGCCGGATCCGGCTGCGGTTCTACCTGCGGCCGGTGGCGGTGACCGAGGCGGCGGGCCGGGTGGGCGGCGTCCGGTTCGAGCGGACGCTGCCGGACGGGCACGGCGGGGTGACCGGGTCCGGCACCTACGAGGACATCGAGGCGCAGCTCGTCCTGCGCTCCGTGGGCTATCGCGGGGTGCCGATCGACGGGCTGCCCTTCGACCCGGCCCGCGGTACGGTGCCGCACGCGGCGGGCCGGGTGCTGCGGGACGGCGCGGTCTCGGCCGGTGAGTACGTGGCGGGCTGGATCAAGCGCGGGCCCACGGGTGTGATCGGCACGAACCGGCCGTGCGCCAAGGAGACGGCCCTGTCCCTGCTCGACGACGCCCCCGCCCTGGCCCGGCGGGCCGTGCCGGGCGATCCGCCGGCCGCGCTGCGGGCGGCCGGGGCCGAGCCGATCGAGTGGCCCGGCTGGCTGGCGATCGAGCGGGCCGAGGCGGAGCTGGGGCGGTCGCTGGGGCGCGGGTCGGTGAAGATCCCGGACTGGGCGGGGCTTCGCGAAGCGGCTGCGCGGGGCGCTGCGCTTGGCTGAGCGGGGGGTGGCCCTTGCTTGGGGCTGAGGGGAGCTTCGGCTTGGGTTGATCGGCCTTCGGCCTCGTCCTCAAACGCCGGACGGGCTGATTCCCCCGTCCATCGCGCCTCCCCTTCCCCCTGCGGGTGACTAGACGGCCTTCGGCCTTGTCCTCAGACGCCGCCGGACGGGGTGCTTTCGGCTGTTGCTCTTTCCTCCTGGCGGGTCGCTGCCAGGAGGACGCTGTCCAGGAGGCCGGGGAACAGGGTGTCCAGGTCGGGGCGGCGCAGGGCGTTGAGTTTGGCCGTGCCGCGGTAGATCTGCTGGATCACGCCCGCCTCGCGCAGGACGCGGAAGTGGTGCGTGGACGTGGACTTGGTGACCGGGAGCTCGAAGTCCGAACAGGTCAACTCCGCGGCGCGGCGCGCCAGTTCCCGCACGATCAGCAGCCGCTGCGGGTCGGAGAGCGCGTGCAGCACGCCCTCGAGGCGGATGTCGTCGCGCGCCGGGTGGTCGAGCACGCGCGTGCTCGGTGCGGCGGTCGTCATGGCGGCTCCCCTGCGGACGGGCGGACTGGCGTACGGGACGCCCTCATCGTACGAGACCTCTCGTAGTTTGACAGGTCCCGTACTACGGTGCCTATCGTACGAGGGTCGTACGCCCACCCCTCTTCGAAGGAGTCCGCCGTGAGCGCGCTGTTCGAGCCCTACACCCTGCGGAACCTGACCATCCCCAACCGCGTGTGGATGGCGCCGATGTGCCAGTACTCCGCCGAGGCGACCGGGCCCGGCGCGGGGGTCGCCACGGACTGGCATCTGGCCCACTACGCCGCCCGTGCCGCGGGCGGCACCGGACTGATCCTCACCGAGGCCACCGCGGTCAGCCCCGAGGGCCGTATCAGCCCCTACGACCTGGGCATCTGGAACGACGACCAGATCGCGCCGCTGCGCCGGATCACCGACTTCCTCAAGAGCCAGCACTCCGTACCGGGCATCCAGATCGCCCACGCGGGCCGCAAGGCGGCGACCGACGCCCCCTGGCTCGGCGGCGGCCCGCTCGGCCCGGACGCGGGCGGGTGGCAGCCGGTCGGCCCGAGCCCGGTGGCGTTCGACGAGCGCCACCCCGTGCCCACCGAGCTGACGGTGGACGGCATCCGCAGGATCGTCGGCGAGTTCGCGGACGCGGCCCGGCGCGCCCTGGCCGCGGGCTTCGATGTCGCCGAGGTGCACGGCGCGCACGGCTATCTGATCGGCGAGTTCCTCTCCGCGCACAGCAACCGGCGGACCGATGCCTACGGCGGCGACTTCGCGGGCCGTACCCGTTTCGCCCTGGAGGTCGTCGACGCCGTGCGCGCGGTGTGGCCCGACGACAAGCCGCTGTTCTTCCGGATCTCGGCCACCGACTGGCTGGAGGACGGCGTCCCCGGCTGGACCGCCGACGACACCGTGCGGTTCGCGCCGCTGCTCAAGGAGCACGGCGTCGACCTCCTCGACGTCTCCACCGGCGGCAACGCCGCGGGCGTGCGCATCCCGGCCGGGCCGCACTACCAGGTGCCCTTCGCCGCCCGGGTCAAGGCCGCGACGGACCTGCCCGTCGCGGCCGTGGGACTGATCACCGAGGTCGCGGAGGCCGAGAAGATCCTCGCCAACGGCGAGGCCGACGCGGTCCTGCTCGGCCGGGAGCTGCTGCGCGACCCGTCCTTCGCCCGCCGGGCCGCCCGCGAGCTGGGCGCGGACGTGCACGTGCCGAACCAGTACCTGCGCTCCGTCTGAGGCGCGCGGACGCGCGAGCGCCGCCGGGAGGACTCCCTCCCGGCGGCGCTGTGCGTGCGTGGTCCGGCGGCGGGCCGGACGCGGGGGCCGCCGCGGCTCAGGTGCCGGGCTTGCGGCCGTAGACGAAGACGTCGTCGCCCTTGCGCAGCATGTTCCAGTACGTCACGGCGTCCTTCTTGTTCATGTTGACGCAGCCGTGGGAGCCCGGCGGGGACCAGACGCTGATGCCGACCGAGTGGAAGGCCTGGCCGCCGTCGAAGAACTGGCTGTACGGCATCGGCACGTGGTAGAGGCTCGACACGTGGTCGATGTCCCGCCAGTAGACCTTCTTCAGGCCCGTGCGGGTCTCGTGGCCGTTGCGGCCGGTGCGCACCGGGACCGGGCCGTACTTGAGCGTCTTGCCGTCCTGGATCCAGCTGAGCTGGAGCGTGAGGTCGACGCAGGCGATGCGGCCCTTGTCGGTCGGGCACTTGCCCGCCTTGTTGGGGTTGTTGCCGACCGCCTTCTGCTTGTTCATGAGGTTCATGACACCCCAGGTGACGCTGCCCGCGTACCCGGCGTTCGGGGTGATCTTGTGCTTGGTCTGGAAGGCCTTGATGGCCTTGCAGTCGGCCGCCGACTGCTTGCCGTCCACCGGGCGGCCGAGGAACTTCTCGACCTGCTTCTGGTACGGCCCGGTCTGCGTCGAGCACGACGCGGCCTGTGCGCTGCCGGCTCCGAGAGCCACCGTGAGCGGGGCCACCAGCACGGTGATCCCCAGGGCAACGGCTCCTCGTCTGCGTATGTCCCCCACTGTTGTCCGCTCCCTCATGCGTCGTTCGTCATCGTTCGTCATGTCCACGTGTGGATTCCCCCTGCTAGACAGTCGATGCCCGGGGTTCGTTGCAGGGTGAATTGACACAGGTGTGTAACAGGGGGTGTTTTGTCGCCGGACGGGCCGCCCGGCCGGCCGGCCCGGCGACCGCCCCGCCCCGCGGTTCCGGGCCGCCTCACCCGCCCGGATCACCTCACACGCCCGGGTCGCAGCAGCTGTCCCTGCGCATCAGGCGGCCCACCTCCAGCCAGTCCGTGCCGCGGGGCGCGCGCCGGGCCGCCGTCGGGAAGGCGCCGACCAGCTCGTCGGTCTCGTACGGCGTGCCTCCGCGCAGGACGCCGACCGTCCGCACCAGCGTGGCGAAGTCCGTGAACGGGTCGCCGTCGACGAGGGTCAGGTCCGCGATCCGGCCCGCCTGTACGGTGCCGAGGTCCTGGTCGACGCCGAAGAGCCGGGCGGGCAGGACCGTCGCGGTGCGCAGGGCCTCCGCCGGGGAGAGCCCGCCGCGGTGCAGGGCGCGCAGCGCCATGTGCAGGGACAGGCCGACCGGCACGATGGGCTGGTCGGTGCCGAGCGCCACGAGGCCGCCCGCGGCGAGGACGCGCCGGTAGACGTCGGTCTCCCGGCGGAGCGTGGCGAGCTGGGCCGCGGTCGGTGGCGCGGCGGCCTGCCTGCGGACGGTCTCGACGTCCCAGGGCGGCATGACCGCCGTGACCCGGGGGTCGTCGGCGAGCGCGGGGGCGGCGCCGATGAGCGGTACGGACGTGAACGGCGTGGCGATGAGGGAGAAGGCCGCGCCCCGGGCGGTGTAGATCTCGGTGACGTCGTCGTAGGCGCGGCCCGATGCGGTGGTGGCGTGTCCGAACTCGGCCCGCTGCGTGGCCTGGAGGTGGGTGGTCAGGTCCTGGCCGGTCTGGATGCCGGGCGACAGGAAGTGACTGCCCGCGCGCACGCCGAGCCGCTCGTGGGCGAAGCGCGCCGCCTCCTCCATGATCCAGGCCGGCGCCCGTACGTACGTCTTGACGACGTCCCAGTCGAGCTGTTCGGCGCGCTCCAGGGAGCGCCTGAGGCCCGCGCGGGTGCGGTGGGCGCGGCCCATGCTGTACGCGACGCGGCTGCCGTCGAGGAGTTCGCCGCAGGTCAGCAGGCGCGGCCCGGCGAGCTGGCCGGTGGCCACCGCCTCGCGGACGCGCGCCTGCTCGTAGGAGAAGCCGCCGAGGGAGACCGTGGTGGTGATGCCGTACGTGAGCTGGCCGACGGTCTGCCGGGCGCCGTAGGTGCTCTGCCAGGGGTGGGTGTGCGTGTCCCACAGGCCGGGGAGCACGGTGCGGTCGGAGGCGTCGATCCGGCGCTCGGCGCGCCGGCCCGCGCGGTGCGGCGCGACCTCGGTGACACGGCCGCGGCGTACGACGACGTCGACGTCGTCCCGGACGCGGTCACCGGTGCCGTCCCAGAGCCGTCCGGCGTGCACCACGGTGTCGGGCGGTGCGGGTCTGCGCTGGTCGAGGGGGACGCGGACGGTGCGGGCCCGGCCGCCGTCGACGCCGATGAGGCGCAGCCGGGTGCCCGAGAGGTACAGCAGCGTCCTGGAGTCGCCCGACCAGCTCGGGTGGTCGGCGGGTTCGGTGGTGAGGGTACGGAGCTTGCCGCGCGGGGTGCCGTCGGCCGCGACGGGCAGCAGGCACAGGGCGGACTCGACGATCACGGCGAGCCAGCGGCCGTCCGGCGACCAGACGGGCCCGGAGTCGTAGCGGTCGGCGACCGAGGTGTGCGGCGCGACGGCGTGCAGGCGGTCCTCGCCGGTGGCGGTGTCGACGACGCGGACGAGGTTGTACCCCTCGCGGAAGCGGAGGCTGAGGCGGTTGCGGTCGCACAGGGCGAGGTGGCGGCCGTCGGGCGACCAGCTGGGGCGGCCGGGCAGTCCGCCGCCGCCCAGGGGTTCGGCCAGGACGCGTTCGGTGCCCGCACCCAGGTCGCGGACGACGAGCCGGCCGGTGAGGTCGAGGCAGGCGAGGCGGGTGCCGTCGGGCGAGAGCGCGGGGTGCACCCGGCCGCCGGTGGCCAGCGGGGTCTCGGTACCGGTGGCGAGGTCGTGCCGGTACACGCCGAGGAGTCCGTCGCGGTCGTCGGCGTACACCAGGGAGCGGCCGTCGCGCGCCCACGACGGCCCGAGGAGGTAGCGCGTGGGCCCCGCCCGCCGCAGCCGGCGCGGTGCCCTGCCGCCCGTGGTGCCCGCCAGCCACAGCGAGTTGAGGGCGGCGAACGCGACGTGCCGTCCGTCGGGCGAGAGCGCGGGCAGGTGGATGCCGCGCACCGGGCGCACCCGGCCCTCGCCGAGGTCGTACTCCTTGACGCGGTACCGGGGCCGGTCCACGGACAGCACCCCTTCGAAGGGGAGGGGGCGCGGCGTCCCGGGTGCGTCGGGGCGTACGAGGGTGAAGCGGCCGTCGACGGTGAGCAGCAGCTCTCCGTCCCGGGTCCAGCGGGGCGGCACGGGCGCGACGTCCCCGGGCACGGCGACGGGCTCGCCGTCGACGACGAGGACGCAGGAGCCCTCGGGCGCCGCCGTGGTGCGCAGATAGGCGAGGCGGCGGCCGTCCGGGGCCGGGGCGGGGGTCATCACCTGGGCGTTCGCGGTCTCGGTGTGCACGGTGGCGACCGGGCCCTGGCCACGGGCGGGCACGGAGGCGACGGTGCGCGCCTGGAGGGACACGCCGGTGGCGGTGGTGACGCCCCTGGCCCGGACGAACACGACGCGGTCGCCGTCCGGGGACCAGGCCGGGTCGAAGTCCTCCCAGGGGCCGTCCTGGTGGGGCCCGTCCTGGCCCGGCAGGCCGGTCAGGCGGGACACCTCGCCGGTGCGCACGTCGAGGACGTGGACGCGGTAGGCGCTGCCCGCCACCGGGTCGCCGCCGCGCTCGGAGGCGAAGGCGATCCGGGTGCCGTCCGGGGACCAGGCCGGGCCCCGGTCGTCCCAGGGGCCGTCGGTGCGCTGCCGCAGGCCGGTGCCGTCGGGGCGCACGGTCCAGATGTGGTAGCCGCCGTCGCGGTAGGCGCTGAACGCGAGGAGCCGGCCGTCGGGCGCGTACACCGGGCGGGAGGGTTCGAGCTCGGCCGGGGTGAGCGGCACGGCCTTGCCACCGTCGGCCGGTGCGGCCCACAGCACGTGCTGGACCTCGGCGACCAGCCGGTCTCCGGCGGGCGAGAGGGTCGCGGAGCCGTTGGTGGCGCGCGTGAAGGACAGGGCGACGCCGCCGGTGGCGGGGCGGGCGGCGGCGGGCGCGGGCGCCACGGCCCCGCCGGCGGCCGCGGCGGCGACGCCCGCCGCACCGGTCGCGACGAGCAGTTGACGCCGGCTCAGCGAGACGGGGCCGGACGGGGCGGGTGCCTCCGGAGCGGGCCGGGGCGGGGCCGTCGCCCCGGGAACGGGGTGGGGCGGGGCGGATGCCTCCGGCACGGGGTGGGGCGGGGTGGGTCCCGCCGGTGCGGGCCGGGGCGGGGTGGACGTCGCCGGAGCGGACGGGGACGAGGAAGGAGAGGACGGCGCTTCAGGGTTCCTGTCAGGGTCCATGGCACAGCACACTCGCGCACCTCAGGGGCCGTGAGCAACACCGCCTGCACGCACTGTCACGGTCCTCGCCGCACCCGCCCTCGGCCCGCGCCCTCGCCGCACCCGGTCCTCGCCGCGCCCGCCCCCGGCCCGCGCCCTCGCCGCACCCGGTCCTGGCCGCAACACTCCCTCGCGGCCCCCGCCCGCGCCCGTCCGCGTCCTCGTACGCGGCGCCCTGCACAGCGCCGTTGGCCACCCGGCGGCACGGCACCTCCGACCGGGGTGCGCCGGGCAGGGTGCGCCCGGCGGGCTGTGCCCGGAGGGGTACGCCACCGCGGGCCGGTCAAGGGCACCTCCGGACGCCGGGCTTCCCGGCCACCCCGGTCGCCCCGGCCGCAACTCCCGTACCACCCTAGGGACTTCCCTAGGTGCCGCACCGACGCGAGGGGTCCCGGGCCGACCCTATTCTGGTCGCCCTTGCCGAGCGTCACGGCTGTCACGCGCCCCGGCTGCCGCCGCCACGGCGGTCGTCACCCGCACGCGTCTCGGCCCGCGCCCCGCAGTGGCTCAGGAGGCGTTGTGCGCTATGTCATCGAGGTGTACCGCTCGCACGACGGGGTGTGCGGCAACGTCGTGCCCGAGGACTCGGAGTGCCCGCACCCGTTCCACGGCTGGCTGGAGCTGCTGTCGCTGCTCGAGCCGGAGCAGCCGGAGGCCGTCGGCCTCGGCGACCCGGCGCCGGAGGAGGCGCCCTAGGGTCCCACCCGTACCGCCGTCCCCCCTTGTCGCGTGGTGCGCGTCCGCGCGGATACCGGCACGTGCCTTGTGCGGAGGGACCGTCGGCCGTCATCGTGGAATTCATGGCCATGTGTCCGGCACAGGTCGCCCGCCCCCCGCGGCCCCCCGCGGCCGCCGCCCCCGCGCGGGGGCGCCGATGACGCCTGAGGACGTCGGCCACGACCGCCGCCACGCCCCCGTGACCGACGACGCCTTCTGCGGACGCGCGCGGGAACTCGACGCCCTGCGGGCCGACTTCGCGGACGCCCGCGCGGGCACGCCGCGCGTCGTGCTCCTCGAAGGGCCCGGCGGCATCGGCAAGACGGCCCTGCTGCGCCGCTTCCTCGACACGCTGGACGGCCCGTGCGTGCTGCACGCGAGCGGTGAGGAGAACGAGAGCTCGCTGCCCTGCGGCGTCCTCGCCCAGCTCGTCGGGCAGAGCCCGCTGCCGGTCCCCGAGACCCTGGCCGGGCTCATGCGCGCGCCGCAGTCGCTGCACGCCAACCTGCCGCCCCTCGCCGCCGGTTTCGGCCTGCTCGACCTGATCGGCGAGGTCCAGGGCAAGGGCCCCGTGGTCCTCGTCGTGGACGACGCGCACTGGGCCGACCCCGAGTCCCTGAACGCGCTCACGTTCGCGCTGCGCCGCCTGCGCCACGACCGGGTCCTCGCCGTCGTCGCGCTGCGCGACCCGTACGTGCCCGAGCTGCCCGACGGCCTGCGCCGCCTGCTCACCGCCCCGCCCACGCGCCGCCTGGCCCTGGACGGCCTGAGCCCCGACGAGCTGGCCGCGCTCAGTGACCGGCTTGGCGGGGCGCGCCTGCCCCACTCGGCCTCCGTACGGCTGCGCACCCACACCCACGGCAACCCGCTGCACGCCCGCGCGCTGCTCGACCAGGTGCCGTCCGCGGTGCTGCTGGACGTCACGACGCCGCTGCCCGCGCCGCGGTCGTACGCCATGCTGGTGCTCGCCAACCTCGCCGGGTGCGGGCCGCAGACGCAGCGCCTGGTGCAGGCCGTCAGCGTGCTCGGGATCTCCTGCCGGCTGCGGACCGCGGCCCGGCTCGCCAAGGTCGCGCAGCCGCTGCCCGCCCTGGAGCGCGCCGTCAAGGCGGGGCTGCTGCGCGAGTCGCCCGCCGGGACGTCGGCGCCCGAGGTCTCCTTCCCGCATCCGCTGGTGCACGCGGCGGTCTACCAGGACATCGGGCCCGCCCAGCGCGCCGCCCTGCACGAGCGGGCCGCCGCGCTCGTCGAGGACGAGTACACGAAGCTGCGGCACCGCGTGCTCGCCGCCACCGGACCCGACGAGCAGCTCGCCGACGCCCTGGCCGCGTGCGCGCGCCGCGAGGCCGCCACCGGCCAGTGGGCCGTCGCGGGCACCCATCTGCGGCACGCCTCGCGCGTCGCGACCAGTGCGACGGAGCGGGACCGGCTCGCCGTGGAGGCCGTCGAGGCGCTGCTCCTGGACGGCCGGGTGCAGGAGGCCGCGGAGCTCGCGGGCGGTCTGCCGGAGTCCGCGGACCCGGCGCTGCGCGGCTACGTCCGCGGCTATGTGGCGCGGGTCCAGGGCCGCACCCAGGCCGCGTGGACGCTCCTCGTGGACGCCTGGGAGAGCTGCGACCGCGGCCGCTACCCGTGTCTCGCGGCGCGCGCCGCCGAGCAGTTGAGCTACGCGGCCGTCATGTGCGGGCAGGCCGCCGTGGCCGCCCAGTGGGCCGAGCGCGCCCAGCGGCTCTCCACCGACCAGGGGCCGAGCCGGATGCTGCGCTTCAACCACCTGGTGGCGCTCGGCCTCAGCGGCCGGGCCAAGGAGGGCATCGCGCTCGCGGGCGAGCTGCCGGACCCGATGATCGTGCCGCTGCGGAGCATCGACCTGCTGCTGGCGCGCGGCCAGTTGCGCCTGTGGTCGGACGACCTGCGCGGGGCGCGCCAGGACCTGCTCGGCGCCGTCACCAACTGCCGTACGACCACGGTGCCGCTGCGGCTGCTGTCCGCATCGGCGCTGGCACAGACACTGCACCGGCTCGGGGAGTGGGACGAGGCGCTGATCCACGCCGAGTCCTCGGCCTCCATCGCCGACGACGCCGACCAGTCCTGGCTGCAGCCGGTCACGCACGGCGTCGCCGCGCAGATCCTCGCCGCGCGCGGCGCCTTCGACCGCGCGGCCGAGCACCTGCGCACGGCCGCCGAGGTGCCCGGGGGCGCGGAGACCCCCGTGGCGTACGCGTACGGGGTGTGCGCCCAGGGCGCCACCGCGGACGCGCGCGGCGAGCCCCGGGCGGTCGTGACGGCGCTGCGCCCGCTCCTCGCCTTCGCCGAGCAGGACGGCGTCAACGAACCCGGCGTCGTGGACTGGCAGCCGCTGCTCGTCGACGCCCTCGTCCAGCTCGGCGAACTCGACGAGGCCGAGGCGGTGCTCGCCCCCTTCGAGGAGCGCGCCCGGGCGCGCGGGCGGCACTCGGCGCTCGCCGCCGCCGCGCGGGCCCGGGGCAACCTGCTGGCCGCGCGCCGCGACACCCAGCGCGCCCAGTCCGCGTACGCCCGGGCGCAGGACCACGCGGCGCAGGTACCGCTGCCGTTCGGGCAGGCCCGGGTGGCCCTCGACCACGGCGCGTTCCTGCGCCGCCTGGGGCGCCGCTCCCTCGCCATCGCCCAGTTGCAGGCGGCGTACACCACGATGACCCGGCTCAAGGCGCTGCCCTACCAGGCCCGTTGCGTACGCGAGCTGAACGCCTGCGGGCGCGCGGTGTCCGCGCCGGCGGCCGGCGGGCCGGCGCACGACGGCGCGGGCGAGGCCCTCGACGGGGCGCTCACGCCGCAGGAGCTCGCGGTGGCGCGGCTCGCCGCACAGGGGCAGACCAACCGGCAGATCGCCACCACGCTCGCGCTGAGCGTCAAGACCATCGAGTACCACCTCGGCCACACCTACGCGAAGCTCGGCATCACCTCGCGCATCGGCCTGGTGCGGCGGCTCGGGCCGCAGGAGCGGCCGTCGCCGTCGGCGGGGTGAGCGCCGGGCGCGACCGGGGCGCACCGGGGTAAACCCCGGCACGCTCCCGGAGGCGCGGAACCGCCCCGGCCCGTACGTTCGTGCCGGACGGCAGGGCGTCGGCGGGACCCCTGGAGGTGGCCCGATGGCTTCGATCACACGCGCGGCGGCCGGAGACGAACGGCCCGCGCTGCGGCTGCGTCTGCTCGGCGGATTCCTCCTCACGCGGGACGCTCCGGGCGGGCGCCCCGCTCAGGGCGCCGACGCGGCATACACGGAGGACGCACAGGGCGCGGAGGACACAGAGGGCACGGACTGCTGCTGCGAGCGGGGCGGGGAGCCGCTGGAGGTGCCCGCCAGCGGGCAGCAGGTGCTGGCCCGGCTCGCGCTCTACGGGGCGGCCAGCCGCTCCGAGCTCGCGGGCACGCTGTGGCCGGACGCCACCGAGACGCGGGCCCGGGCGCGGCTGCGGACCGCCATGTGGCGTCTGAACGGGGCCGGTTCGGCCCTGTCGGACGCGGGCGGGGGGACGCTGGCCCTGAGCTGCCGGGTCCGCGTCGACCTGCAGGCCTTCACGGTGGCCGCGCGCCGGGTGCTCACCCGGGCGCCGGTCCGGCTGCGGCCCGCCTACCACCTGCTGCTGTGCGGCGGGGAGCTGCTGCCGGGCTGGCAGCAGGAGTGGGTGGCCTTCGAGCGGGAGCGGCTGCACCAGTTGCGGCTGCACGCCCTGGAGGCGCTGTCCGCCCGCCTGGTGGCGATGCGGGCGTACGGCGCCGCCCTGGAGGCGGCCCTGGAGTGCACCCGTATCGACCCGCTGCGCGAGAGCGCCCACCGCGCGGTGGTCTCCGTCCACCTCGCGGAGCACAACCTCACCGAGGCGGTACGGCAGTTCGAGCGGTTCCGCGGGCTGCTGCGCGGCGAGCTCGGCGTGGAGCCGTCGGGGCAGTTCTCGGCGATGCTGCGGCACGCGACGGTGTGACGCGGTGGTGTGCCGGGCCCGGGGGCGGCGGGCCCGGTGACGCGGCGGTGTGACGCGGCGGTGACGCCCGCCCGACACGATGGACATGCCTCGTCCAGGTCGCGGGGAGAAGGGGGAACTCCCCTGATGGAGCGCGGCTCGGCCGACCGGCCGCCAGCTCGGCCCGCTCCACCCTGGACGAGGCTTTCCCGCACCGCCACCACCGCGCGTGCCGCCGTACGTACAGGCCGCCGCGGGTACGGGTAGCCGTACGTACAGGGGGACCGCGTACGCGCCGGGGCTGAACCACCCCCCGCGTGGCTCAGCCCCGACTCCCCCGACCCCCGGCTCCCTCGGCGTCCGGACGGCTAACCGGCGCGTCCTCGGGCGGGGCCCGGCCCCCGCAGCCCCTCGATGGCCCGCTCCACCGGCCGGTGGGGCAGTCCCGTCCTGCGGCACAGCTCGTCCCGGGACACGTCGTGCAGGACGTCCTCGACGGTCCGGCCCTCCAGGCCCGCGATCTCCTGGATGTAGGCCTGGACGCGGCCGACCGGGTCGGCCGTCAGCGGGCGCCTGGCGGTCGGGCCCTGCGGCAGGGGCCCGCCGCGGGCCGTCGGCGGGTCCGGCCGGTGCTCGCGCTCCAGCCAGGTGGTCCACACCCCGCGCCCGACCAGGCGCTCGGCGGCGGCTTCCGCGGCCGAGCCGTCCTCGATCACCCCGGGGTCGACGCCGTCGGCCTCGACGAGCAGGCGGCAGGACGCGGCCAGCATGGGCGGTGAGGAGACCGGCCCGGACAGTCCGTCCCCGTCGAGGAGCGTGCACAGCGCGGCGACGTCCGGGTGCCCGGGCAGGTGCGGGGCGAGCCGCCGCACGACCTCCTCCAGGCGCCGCAGGTCGGGCCTGTGGTCGAGCAGCATCGCGTGCGCGCCCACGACGCCGAGCAGCGGATCGGCGTGGTCCGACTCCAGCATCGGGAAGAGCTGCTGGTCGGAGATGAGGTCGATGCCCTGCCGCAGCCCGGAGAGCGCCGCCTCCCGGGCGAGGCTCAGCTCCTCGTCCAGGGGGCTCCAGCCGGCGCCGAGCGGCGCCATCTCCACCGACGCGTGCTGCGGCTGGGCGCCGTGCGGCCCGTTGCCGACGAAGACGAGGGTGGTCCAGCCCTCGGTCACCCACAGCGCCTGGGCCAGCGGCAGGCCCTCGCCGGACGGCCTGCGCAGCCGCAGCCGGTAGCCGCCGGGCGGCAGCGGTCCGCTCCACACCGACCAGCCCTCCCCCTCGTCGACGTGCCAGCCGGCCTCGCCGCCGTCCACGGCCTCGCCGCTCTCCGCGCCGATCTCCAGCGCGTACGGGTCGAGCCGCCGGCCGTGGCGCAGGTTGCGCAGCAGGACCATCACCGTGGGCGGGCCGCTCAGGCAGGTGGACTGCCGGCTCCAGCGGACGGCGGCGGCCCGGTGCCCGGCGTGCGCGGTGGCGGTCCGCCGCACGGGCGCCTGCGCCGGGATGCGCGGCAGGGGCAGGCGCCGCGTGCACGCCTCGGTGCCGACCTCGACGTACTGGGAGGCCACGGCGCCCGCGAAGCGCTGCTCGATGCGGTAGATGCCGGGGGCCACGGTGGTCTCCAGGGTGCCCATGCCGTACGCCACCTCGCGCAGGGCCTCGTCGGTGACGGTGACGCGCACGGACGGGGTGTCGGGGATGACGACGAACGGCACCTCGGTGCGGGCGCGGTCAGAACTGGACACCGTGGCCTCCTGTGGTGACGACCTCGAAGTACCCGCCGGAGCGGAGGTCCGGCGCGGTCGGGCTCTCCGGCACGACCCGGTACAGGCCCGGCCGGAGCGACAGCACGAGCCCGGCCTCGTGGCCGGTGCCGGGGTCGACGTACAGGCGGCGCGGCTCGGTCACGTCGCGGCCGCGCAGCTCCACCCAGCCGCCGAAGCCCGCCGGGAAGCGCAGGGCCACCGGGTAGGAGCCCACGCCCTGGAGACCCTCGGCGAAGACGATCGGGGTGCTGGTCTCGCGCAGGAACCGGGCCTCCTGCGGGACGAGCGCCTGGGCGGTGCCGTCCCGCACGTGGCGGCGTACGTAGCCGACAAGGCTGTCGGAGGTGACGGTGCCCTCGGAGGTGACGGTGCCGCCGCCCGCCCCGCGCAGCCCTTCGAGCAGGGCGGTGGTGAAGTGGCCGCGGGCCCGGTTCGGGTCGGGTGTCCGCTCCTCGTAGGCGGGGTCGCCGAGCGAGGTCGCGTAGCCGACGAGGCACTCGACCTTGTCGGGCGCCTCGGTGGTGTCGGTGAACGGCGGGCCGAAGGCGGTGACCCCGCCGAAGCGGGTGCGGCAGCAGTCGGCGAAGAAGACCACCTCGTGGAACGGCGACGCCGACTCGTACCAGGACAGGTAGGGGCGGACGGCGATGTGGTTGCCGAGCAGGTCGATCGCGGCGTTGGCCATGAGCAGCGCGGCGTCGCCGCCGAACGGGGCGATGCCGTGGCCCGCGAGGAACACGTACAGGCGCGTGTCGGCCCAGGAGCCGCCCTCCTCGACGGCCTTGCGGACCGCGCGGTGCGTCTCGTACAGGGCGCGGTTGACGCTCTCCCGGGTCGGTACGACGGTCAGCACGTCGGCCGCGTGCTCGTCGCGTTCGGTGGCGGTCACCAGCGTGACGTTGCCCTCGGGCACGTTGCCGCCGGCCGGGTCCACGAGCCAGTCGCGGAACCGGCCCGCGTCGCCGCGCGCCCCGCGCAGGTCGCTGATCGCCGGGTAGCGGTTGATCCCGACGACCACGGCGTAGTGCACGTCTTTCACGAGCCTTTCCCCCTGTTTCCCCCTGGTGGGGTCTCCCCCTGGTGGAGCCGTGCCGGAGCCGTCGCCGGCTCAGTCGGCGAGCATCCTGGCGAGGCTCGCCAGGACCTCCGGGTCGTTGTCGAAGCCCGCGTGGCTGCGGGCGCCGGAGGCCAGGCCGGGGCCGCCGTCCACGGGCGACCACACGGTCCGGGTGCCGTCCGCGCGCAGGAAGGCCCGCAGGTCCCGGGCGTCCGGGCCGCCCGGCTCATCGGCCAGGAACCAGCGCTGCATGCCCGCGAGCGGCGCCACCGCGGTGTCCCCGTCGGGGCCGCGCTCCAGGACGGCGGAGACGAAGTACAGCAGCGAGCGCGGATACAGGAACGGCACCAGGTGGTCCGCGCGCTCGGCCTCGTCCGTCAGGGTGAACATCCGCAGGCGGCGGAAGAGCCCGGCCTGGCGCCGGACGACGCCGGCCAGGTCCTTGACCGTGCAGGCGGGCGCCAGGAGGGCGACGTCGCGGACGCGGAAGTCCTCCGGCAGCGGGTCGTCGGCCGCGGCGCGCCTGCGGGCCAGGTCGGCGAGGAGGTGGCCCATGAACACGGCGCCCGCGCTGTGTCCGACGAGCGTCACCTCGGGCCGGCTGCCGGAGGCGAGCAACTGGCCGAAGCGGTCCAGGAAGTAGCGTCCCGCGCGGGGCGGGCCCGCCTCGCCCGGGGCCCCGGCCGCGAAGGTCTCCGCGGTCTGCCGCTTCATGGCGTCCCAGACGGCCGCGCCGACGTTGGCGACGTAGAACTCGCGGAGTATCTCCTCCACGACGGTCGGGTACAGGCCGTGGTCGGTGCGGTGCCGGAAGCGGGCGACGACGGCGGAGACCACGCGGACGGTCCTGCGCACCAGGAGCGCGGAGGTGACCACGGCCCGGCGGTTCTCCGCGTCGGTGGTCCCCGCCGCGAGCTCGGCCACGGTGTCCGGGGACATGAGGGTGGCGACCGCCGCGCGCCCCCCGTTGATGTCGCGCGCGGCGGTCGTCCCGGGCGCCGAGCGCAGGACGGTCCCCGCGATCTCCCGGTTGCGCTCGGCGAGTTCGGTGTCCGCCGAGAGGTCGGCGGTGATGCGGACGCGCTCGGCCTCGCCCAGGGCGGGGACCTCGGCGGGCGGGGTGAGGCGCGCGTACGGCTCCTGTCCGGTGCGCAGCAGGGCGAGCTCGGCGGCCACGTCCCGGGTGGACGGGACGGTGAGACCGCCCAGGGCCCGGGTGCCGGGGTCCTGGAAGACGACGCCCGAGGCGAAGCGGATGACACGGTTCAGCAGGGTCTGGAAGACGCCCTCGCCCAGGATCTGCGGCAGGTTGCCCCGCAGGACCTCCAGCAGCCCGCTGCTCCACACGAAGAACACCGGCTCGGCGCCGGCGGCCGTGTACACCGGGGCGAGCCGCTCGGCCGTCGCGAAGCCGAGCGTGTCGTCGACGAGGCCGCCGTGGAAGTGCAGCACCACGCGCGAGCGGTCCTTCAGGCGCGCGACGAGCGCGTCGACGTCGTCGGTGGTGGTCGTGGCGAGCCGTCCGCCCGTGCCGCTGTGGACGCAGTTCCTGCCGGATGGGTGCATGTCGGACCTCCGGGTCCGCCGGGAGCGCACCGCAGTGGTCTGCGGCTCCCCACCGCTCCGGGCGGATGCCCACCGTAGGCCCGCGGCGGGCGCCGCGTCCCCGGGGACGGGCTCAGGGATTACCCCGGGGTTCGCGGCCCGCCCGTCCCGGCCGCCGGGGCCGTCTCCCGCGCTCCCCCGCGGCCGGCGGGCCACCGGGTCACGTCATCGGCTCCGCATCCACCGCGCCTCGTACGCCGCGTACGTCCCGTCGTGCGTCGCCAGGTGCACGAACTGGTCGACGTACTCCTTGAACGGCTCGTCCCCGCGCGGCAGCGCGTAGGCCTTCTCGGCGAAGGTGAAGGGCTCGTCGGGGCGGATCGCGCACAGTTCGGGGTGCAGCCCGGCCTGGTAGCGGGTCTCGCTCGCGTCGGTGATCATCACGTCCGCGCGGCCCTCGGCGATCTCCCGGAAGATCGTGGTGTTGTCCGGGTGGACGGTGATCGTGGCCCGCTTGATGTGCGCGCGGGCGAACTGCTCGTTGGTGCCGCCGGGGTTGACGACGACGCGGGTGCCCGGCCGGTCGATCCGCTGCAGCGTCCGGTACGCGTCCTTGTCCGCGCAGCGCGCGATCGGGGCCTTGCCGTCCTCGCGGGTCGGCTCGCTGAAGTACACCGTGCGGGCGCGCGGCAGGGTGACGGAGATGCCGCCGACGGCGATGTCGCAGCGGCGGTCGGCCACGTCGTCGACGATCTCCTTCCACGTCGTGGGGACGAACCGCGGCTCGGCGTCGAGGGACTTCGCCAGGTCGCGTGCCATGTCGACGTCGATGCCGCGGTGGCCGCCGCCGGCCTCGCGGTGCGTGAAGGGCCGGTAGTCGCCGGTCGTGCACACGCGCAGGACGCCCTTCCGCGGCACGGAGTCCAGGAGCGTGGAGCGGGCCCGGTCGGCGTGCCCCCGGCCGCCTCCGCCGGGCGAGGCGGGCGCGGCGGCCGTGACGACGAGCAGGCAGACCAGGGCGGACAGGGCGGCGGCACGCTGCATGGCGGGGGTTCCTCTCGTACGGGCGGCGTCGGCGGGGCCCCTGAGGGGTCGGGGCTCCGGTGGCTCGGGGGCCATCGGGGACCCTACGGGCCGAGGGCGACGGTGCCGGGCGTGTGAGCCGGTGCGGGGCGGGCGCGCCGGTGCGGCGCGGGGCGTGTCAGCCCGGCGTGCCCGGTGCGAGCGGTGTGAGCGGTGTGAGCGGTGTGAGGAGGCGCGCGGTGAGGTCGGGCCCCGGGCCGTCGTCGTCCGCGTCCTCGTCGTACGCGTTCTCGTCGAAGGGGTAGAGCGGCCGGTCCACGCGGTGGTGGCCGAGCCGCTTCAGGTCCTGGTCGACGCCGCCGGGGGTGAGCGCGAGCAGCCAGTCGGCGGCCATGGCGTACAGCTCCGGCTCCAGGTAGCCGATCTTCACGACGACCAGGTCGTACGTCCTCGGGTCGATGCCGAGGCCGCCCTCGGCGGGCCCCAGGAAGTCGGCGAGGGTGTGGAAGGCCTTGCGGCGCCCGACGAGGATCACGGTGAGGCCGCCGGTGCGGACCGCCGCCATGTCGGCGCCCCGGTCGTACGCGCCGCCCTCCGCCCGGTCCGCGCGGTCCGTGGCGCGCTGCAACGCCTCGACGGTGCCGGTGAGTTCGCAGGGCCCGCCGTGGCCCGTGTCGACCTTGCCGCCGACGGACAGGGTCACCTCGGCGCCGACGCCGGCCGCGAAGCACCGGGCCACGGCGGCGGGGTCGGTGATGCCGGGGTGCAGGGCGGTGACCCGGCCGGAGCGGATCGCGTCGTGGGCCAGGAGGCGGCGCAGCATGTACGCGAGGTCGCCCGCGCCGCCCGCGGTCGGATTGTCGCCGGAGTCGCTGATGAGGAAGGGCCGCCGGTCGGAGGCCACGGCCTTCTCCACGCACTCCTCGGCGCTGCCCGTCGGCCCGGCGAAGGCGAAGTCGCGGCGCGCGTCCCAGTAGCGGCGGGCGAGCCGCTCGGCCTCGGCGGCGGCGCGCCCGGGGTCCTCCCCGGTGACGACGACCGCGGCGCGGCAGCGCGGCTCGTCCGCCCAGGCGTAGCCGACCCACAGCGCCGCGTCGAGGACGCCGGGCCGCCGCTCGATGTCCGCGAGGGAGGCGTACAGGGACCGGGCGGGCTCCAGGCGCGTGCTGGTCTTCTCGCCGGGCAGCAGCACGGGCACCTGCACCCAGGCGCGGTGGGGCCTGCTGCCCCCGCGCAGGCAGCGCACCAGGTTGCGGGCGGCGCGCTCGCGGGTCTCCCAGGCGTCCTCGTGCGGGGCGAGGCGGTGGGCGGTGAGCAGGTCGACCGGCTCGGCGAAGCGCCGCGAGACGTTGCCGTGCAGGTCCATGGCCGCGGAGATCATGGGGCGCCCGGTGCCGTCCGGGGTGCCGACGGCGTCCAGGGCGGCGCGCACCGCCTCCGTCAGGTCGGCCTCGGCGTCGGTAAGGCCGACGACGCTCATCGCGCCGTGGATGTCGTACACCAGCCCGTCGAGGGGGCCCGCGGCGCGCAGGCGCGTGACGAGTTCGTCCTTGAGGGTCAGATACGACTCCGCCTCCACCGGGCCGCCGGGCAGGGACACCGCGTGCAGCAGCGGCACCCACTCCACGGGGCCGCCGAGGCGGGCGAGGTCGCTGTCGGGGCGCGTCCAGGTGTAGCGGTCGAGCAGTTCCTGACCACGGGTCCGGCGGAAGTCCTCGACGGTGGTGCGGTGCGGGCAGAACGTGGAGGACTCGATGCCGATACCGCCGACGGCGATGCGCAGGGGACGGCCGGTGACGGGCGCGGACGCGGTCATGTGGAGGCGCTCTCTTCCTGGCGGGGGGTGGGCTGCCGTCGGTCCCGGCGGGCAGCGGGCTGCTCGTCGGCGGCACCGTCCGGCCGCGAGGGCGGCGTGGGCTGCGAGGGCGGCGGGGACTGTGTTCCGGACGGTGGGGACTGCCTTCCGGACGGTAGGGACTGCCGACGCCCGGAACCGCCCGGGTCCGTGGGCACGGTGGCGCCCGGGCCCGTGGGCACGGTGGCGCCCGGGCCCGTGGGCGCGGTGGCGCCCGGCTCCGGGGGCGGCGCGGTGGTCGGCAGGTGCCGGCGCAGGGCCGTGAGGCCCGCGCCGATCAGGCCGGCGTCGGGCCCGGTGACCGTCGTGGTGATCTCCAGGTCCGCGGTGGCCAGCGGCAGGCAGCGCTCGTACAGCACCCCGCGCACGGCGGCGACCAGCGGTTCGGCGGTGGCAAGGACGCCGCCGAGCGCGACGGCCTGCGGGTTGAAGAAGTTCACGACGACGGACAGGACCGTGCCGATGTGCCGGCCCGCGGTGCGCACCAGTGTCGTGGCCCGCGGGTCGCCGTCGGCGACGAGCCGCAGCAGCGCGCTCGTGGACCCGACCTCGACGCCCTGGCCGGCGAGTTCGCGGATCAGCGCGGCGCCGCTGGCGACGGTCTCCAGGCAGCCGATGTTGCCGCAGCTGCACGGGCGTTCGCCCGCCGCCTCGATGCGGACGTGGCTGATGTCGCCGGCCGCGCCGTTGGCCCCGTCGTGCGGACGGCCCGCCGCGATGACGCCGCTGCCGATACCGCGGCCGGCCTTGACCACGACGAGGTGGTCGAGTTCGGGCCGGGCGGCGCGGTGCTCGCCGACGGCCATCATCGTGGCGTCGTTCTCGACGGTCACGGGCAGGCCGAGGCGTTCGGCCAGGACCTCGCGCAGCGGGTAGCGGTGCCAGCCGGGCATGCGCGAGGGGCTGAGGACGCGGCCGCCCGCGGGTGCGACCGGGCCGGGGAAGGCGACACCGAGGGCGCGCACCGCCCGGCCCGCGTCCCGTTCCCGGGCGGTGAGTTCGGCCACGCGGTCGCAGAGCCAGTCGACGACCGGCTCGGGCCCGGCCGTGATGTCGTGCGGCAGGTCCACGGGGTCGAGGACGCCGCCGCCGAGGTCGACGGCGCCGAGCCGGGCGTGGTGGCTGCCGAGGTCTGCGGCGAGGGCGACCCCGCCCTGGGCGCGCACCCGGAGCAGCCTCGGGCGGCGCCCGCCGCGGGAGGCCCCCTCGCCGGACTCGGTCAGCACCCCGGCGGCCACCAGCTCCTGCACGCGCGAGGAGACCGTGGAGGGGGCGAGGCCCAACTCCCGCACGAGGTCGGCCCGGGACGTGGCCGCGCCCGACGACACCAGGTGCACGATGTGCTGCGCCGATCCGGGTGGCCCGTGTGCAGTGTCGGCCATACCGCCCCCGTAGGTTCGATGACTTGATTCGGCTGCCGGTCGAACACTAGGGGCCAGCGAAGCAAGTTGACCAGAGCGATGGCGGGGATCCCGCTTTCCGCAGTCTTTGCCGAACGAAGCTATTGACTTGTTTTTCGCCACGGGCCTACGTTCGGGCCCCGCACTCCTCGCCCGTCGCCCGCCACCCGGCAGTCCCGTGGCGGCACGGGCCCGGCTCCGGGAGGCCCCGCACCATGCGCGCACTGAAGGCAGCCGCGGCCGCAGGCCTCGTGCTCGCCGCCCTCACCGGCTGCGTCCGCGAGGGCGGCCGCGTCGACATGGGCCCCACCGGCGGCACCCCCGTCGAGGGCGGCACCGCGACCATGGCCCTGCCGCCCGCCGCGACACCCAACTGGATCTTCCCGATCGGCGCCCCGGGCTACGGCGCCTCGTACAACTACGGCATCCAGTCGCTGCTGTTCATGCCGGTGTACGAGGCCGTGCAGGACAGGGCCGCGGGGAAGCTGACCACGCACGGTCCGAGCACCCTCGGTCTGGAGCCCCGCTACAGCGACGGCAACCGGACCGTCACCGTGCCGCTGCGCCGGGGCGTGACGTGGTCGGACGGCACCCCGGTCACGGCCCGCGACCTGGAGTTCTGGTTCCACCTCGTCAAGGCGAACAAGAGGTCGTGGGGGAACTACTCGGTCGGCACGATGCCCGACAACGTCAAGCGGTTCGAGACGCTCGACGACCACACCGTGCGGCTGCGCCTGAGCCGCGCGTACAACCCCGACTGGTTCACCGCCAACCAGCTCACGCTGATGCGCGCCCTGCCCCAGCACGCCTGGGACGCCACGTCCGACGGCGGGCGGATCGGCGACTTCGACCGGAGCCCCGAGGGCGCCAGGGCGGTCTTCGCCCGCCTCACCCGGCACGCCAAGCGCCTCGGCTCGTACGGCAGCGACCCGCTGTGGAAGACCGTCAACGGCCCCTGGAAGCTGGCCGGATGGCGGGACAACGGCCAGGTCACCCTCGTCCCGAACGAGAGGTTCACCGGCCCGAGGTCCCAGCGGCCGCACCTGGACAAGGTGGTCTTCAAGCCCTTCACGACCGCCGGCTCCGAGTACAACGTGCTGCGCTCGGGAGGCGTCGACTACGGCTACATCCCGCCGTCGGTCCTGGCCCAGAAGGAGCGGTTCGAGGACCGGGGCTACCGCGTCGACCCCTGGGAGGGCTGGGCGGCCACGTACATCGTCCACAACTTCAACTCCACGCACGCCGGGCCGCTGCTGCGGCAGCTCTACGTCCGGCAGGCCCTGCAGCACCTCGTCGACCAGAAGGCGATGAGCGAGGTCATCTGGCAGGGCAGCGCGACGCCGACCCTCGGACCGGTGCCGGTCACGCCGAGGAGCCAGTACCTGTCGAAGGGGATGGAGCGCGAGCGCTACCCCTTCTCCGTCGCGAGGGCCAAGGCCCTCCTGAAGGCGCACGGCTGGCGCACGGAGGACGGCACCGCCCACTGCGCGCGCCCGGGCACCGGCCCGGACCGGTGCGGCGCGGGCATCGCCGAGGGCACCCGCCTGGAGCTGACCCTGCTGTCCCAGTCGGGCTCCACGGAGACCACGAACATGATGCAGGAACTCAAGTCGTCCCTCTCCAGGGCGGGTATCGACCTGACGGTGCGCCAGCAGCCGCTCAACTCGGTGCTCGGCAACTCCGTGCCATGCACGGCCGAGGACCCCGGCTGCGACTGGGACATGTCGTTCTTCGGCACGGCGGGGAGCTGGTACTACCCGCTCAACCCCAGCGGCGAGCAGCTGTTCTCCACCGGGGCGTCCGCCAACTTCGGCAACTACAGCGACGCCAAGGCCGACCGGCTCATCCGCGCGGTGCAGTACGCGCCCGACATGAAGGCCGTGCACGCCTACGGCGAGTACCTCGCCGAGCAGCTCCCCGTCCTGTGGATGCCCAACCCCGCCTACCAGGTCTCCGTGATCCGCAACGACCTGCGGGGCGTCGAACAGAACCCGACGGTCACCTTCGCGCCGCAGGACTGGTACTACGTCAAGAAGGCCGGACAGGCCGGGAAGGGTGGAGCCTCGTGACGGGCTTCCTGCTCAAGCGCTTCCTCCAGGCGCTCGTCGTGCTCCTCCTGGTGTCGGTGATCGTGTTCGTGCTCCTGCACCTGCTGCCCGGAGGCCCCGCCCGCGCCATCCTCGGCCCGAAGGGCACCCCGCAGCAGATCGCGGACTTCAACCACCAGCAGGGGTACGACCGTTCGCTGCCCACCCAGTACGCCCTGTACCTGAAGCGGCTGGTCACGGGCGACCTCGGCGACTCGTACAAGCTGAACTCGCCGGTCCTGGAGCTGCTGCGGCAGCGGCTGCCCAAGACGCTGCTCCTGACCGTCCTGTCCACCGCGCTCGCCGTCGTCATCGCGGTCCCGCTGGGCCTGCTCCAGGCCGTGCGGCGCGGCAAGGCGTCCGACTACGCGCTCACCGGCCTGGCGTTCCTGCTGTACGCGACGCCCGTGTTCTTCCTCGGCCTCGTCATGATCATCGTGTTCGCGCAGGTGCTGCCCGTCCTGCCGGCGGAGGCGCCGCAGGGCGAGTCGGTCGGGGACCTGCTCGGGGAGGCCACCGGCCTCGTCCTGCCCGTGGTGACGATGGCGTTCGGCATCGTCGCGATGTTCAGCCGCTACATGCGCTCGGCCGTCCTGGACAACCTCAGCGAGGACTACGTCCGCACGGCCATGGCCAAGGGCCAGTCGAGCCGCCGCGTCCTGGTCCGGCACGTGCTGCGCAACGCACTGATCCCGCTGGCCACGCTGCTCGGCCTGTATCTGCCGACGCTGTTCAGCGGCGCCCTCGTCGTCGAGTCGATGTTCAACTACCCCGGCATGGGACTGCTCTTCTGGAACGCCGCCCAGGGCTCGGACTTCCCCGTCCTGCTCGGCGTGACGCTGGTGGTCGGCGTCGCCACCGTCGTCGGCTCCCTGCTCGCCGACGTCCTGTACGCCGTCCTCGACCCCCGGATACGGAGCGTGGCATGACCACCACGACCGCCCCCGTCCCGGCCCCCGGGGCCGCGCCGGGCGACGAGGAGGCCGCGCGGGCCACGCCCTCGCTCGCCCGCCGCACCCTGCGCGTCTTCACCGCCAACAAGCTCGCCCTGACGGGCGTGGTGGTCCTGGCGCTGCTGTTCGCGTTCAGCTACCTCGGGCCGCTCCTGTACGACACCGAGCAGGTGCACACCGACCTGGCGCAGGCGAACCTCTCCCCCGGCACCGGCGGGCACCCGCTCGGCACCACCGACCTCGGCTACGACATGCTCGGCCGGCTGATGGTCGCCGGGCGGACCTCCCTCGAGGTCGGCCTTGCCGCAGGCCTGCTGGCGACGCTCTTCGGGACCGTGTACGGCGCGGTGTCCGGCTACTTCGGCGGCTGGCTGGACGCCGCGATGATGCGGATCACGGACGCGGCGCTCGCCGTCCCCGCGATGTTCCTGCTCGTCGTGGTCGCCGCGATCGTCACCCCCGACAAGGGCGTGCTCGTCCTCATCATCGCCGCCGTCGCCTGGCTGTCCCCGGCGCGCCTGGTGCGCGGCGAGGCCCTGGCGCTGCGCGACCGCGAGTACGTGCAGGCCATGCGCATGATGGGCGGCGGCGGCGCGCGGGCGGTGTTCCGGCACATCGTGCCGAACGCCGTCGGCACCGTCATTGTCAACTGCACCTTCCAGATCGCCGACGCCATCCTCTACGTCAGCTATCTGGCGTTCCTCGGCCTGAGCATCCCGCCGCCGTCGGCCGACTGGGGCTCGATGCTGTCCGCGGGGATCACCTACACCCAGAACGGCTACTGGTGGCTGATCTTCCCGCCGGGCATCGCCATCGTGCTGGTCGTCGCCGCGTTCAACTTCATCGGCGACGGGCTGCGGGACGCCTTCGACGTACGGCTGCGGAAGTGAGGAACCCGGCGAGATGACCGACAGGAACGATCCCCCGAGCACACCACCGGACGAGCCGCGGGACCGGCCTCTGAACGAGCCGCCGCGCGAGCCGCTGTTCCAGTCGCCGAAGGAGCCGCAGGACCGACCGCTGCACCAGCCGCCGCACGAGCCGCTGCTCAGCATTCAGGACCTGCGCGTCGACATCACCGGCCGCGACCGCACCGTGCACGCCCTCGACGGCGTCTCGCTCGACGTCGCCCCCGGGGAAACCCTGGGCATCGTGGGCGAGTCCGGCAGCGGCAAGACCATGACCGCGCTGAGCGTCCTCGGCCTGCTGCCGCCCGGCGGCGCGATCACCGGCGGCCGCGTCCTGTTCGCGGGCCGAGACCTGGCCGCCGCCCCCGCGCCGGTGCTCCAGGACGTACGGGGGGCCGGCGTCGGCATGGTCTTCCAGGACCCGCTGACCTCGCTCAACCCGACCATGACGATCGGCGCGCAGGTCGCCGAGCCGCTGCTCCTGCACCGCCCGGGGACCGGCCGCAGGGAGGCGCGGGCGCGCGCCGAGGAGATGCTGCGCCTCGTCGGCATGCCGCAGCCCGCCGAGCGCATGAAGGCCTACCCGCACCAGCTCTCCGGTGGCATGCGCCAGCGCGTGGCGATCGCCATGGCCCTGGTGTGCGAGCCCCGGCTGCTCATCGCCGACGAGCCGACCACGGCGCTCGACGTGACCACACAGGCCCAGATCCTGGAGCTGGTGGACGACCTGCGCCGACGGCTGGGCATGGCGATGATCCTGGTCACCCACGACCTGGGCGTCATCGCCCACCGGGTGGACCGGGTCGCGGTCATGTACGCGGGCAGGGTCGTCGAAGAGGGCGACGTGCGGGAGTTGTTCGCCCGGCCGCGGCACCGCTACACCGAGGCGCTGTTCGCGGCCCTGCCCGAGCGAGCCGCCGGCGACGGCACGGACCTGCGCACCATCCCCGGCCTGCCGCCGAGCCTGACCGTCCGCCCGGCCGGCTGCCGCTTCGCACCGCGCTGCGCCTTCGCCACCGCCACCTGCCACGAGCGGGAACCGGTGCTGTCCGACGACGAACTCCGGGGCGGGGCCCATCGGTTCGCGTGCTTCCACCCGGTGCCGTACGGGGACGACGCGCCCGAGACGGCGTGCGTCCCCCCGCCCCCGGCCCGGACCACCGAGCCGGGCGGCGCGCTCCTCGAACTCGACGGCGTCACCAAGGATTTCCCGCTGCCCGGCGGCCCCTTCGCCCGGCGCCGGGGCACGGTCAGCGCGGTCGGCGGTGTCCGTCTGACTGTCCGCAAGGGCGAGACGTACGGTCTGGTCGGCGAGTCCGGGTGCGGCAAGACGACGCTCGGCCGGATCGTCGCGGGCCTGGAGGAACCGACGAGCGGCACGGTCCGCTTCGACGGCCGCGACCTCGCGCGCCTGTCGCGCGCGGAGCGGCGCGCGCACCGGCGGCGCGTCCAGCTCATGTTCCAGGACTCGACGGCGGCGATGGACCCGCGCATGCGCGTCGCCGACATCCTGCGCGAGCCGCTGGTCATCCAGCGCGTGGGCGGCCGGGCGGACCAGGAGAGGCTGATCGCGGAGCTCCTGGACGCGGTCGGCCTGCCGCGCGGCGCGGTGCGCCGCTACCCGCACGAGTTCTCCGGCGGCCAGCGCCAGCGCCTGGGCCTCGCACGGGCCCTGGCGCTCTCCCCCGACCTGGTCGTGGCCGACGAGCCGGTCTCGGCGCTCGACGTCTCCGTGCAGGCACAGATCCTGAACCTGATGCGGGACCTCCAGCGCGAGCGCGGCCTCACCTACCTGTTCGTCTCCCACGACCTGGCCGTGATCCGGCACCTCGCCGACACCGTGGGCGTCATGTACCTGGGCAAGCTGGTGGAGTCGGGACCCGCCGCCCGCGTGTACGCCCGGCCGCTGCACCCGTACACCCGCGGCCTGCTCGACACCGTGCACACCCCCGACCCCGAGGCCGCCGCCGGGGCGGGGCGGGCGCCGCTGACCGGCGAGACCCCGTCGGCCGCCCGGCCGCCCTCCGGCTGCCGCTTCCGCACCCGCTGCCCGCTCGCCCAGGACGTGTGCGCGGCCGTCGAGCCGCCGGTGACCACCCCGAACGGCGCGGGCCATCAGGTCGCCTGCCACTTCCCCCTCGCGGCGCCTCGGCTAGCGTCGGCGGTATGAACGACGCAGTGGGTACGGGGGCGGCGCCCCGGGGCGGCGCGCGGGGCCTGGCGGCGGCCCTGGCGCGCGGGCCGCTGGTGCTCGACGGAGGCCTGTCCAACCAGCTCCAGGCCGCCGGTCACGACCTGTCCGACGACCTGTGGTCGGCGCGGCTGCTCGCCGAGCGCCCGGACGCCGTCCGCGACGCGCACCGCGCCTACTACGAGGCGGGCGCGGACGTCGTGATCACGGCCAGCTACCAGGCCACGTTCGAGGGCTTCGCGCGGCACGGCGTGGACGCCGTCAGCACGGCCGAGCTGCTGCGCCTGAGCGTGACCCTGGCCCGCGAGGCCGCGGTCCTCACCGGGGCCGAGCGGCCGCTGTGGGTGGCCGCGTCGGCGGGCCCGTACGGCGCGATGCTCGCCGACGGCTCCGAGTACCGCGGGAACTACGGCCTGGACGCGGCCGCCCTGGAGCGCTTCCACCGGCCCCGCCTGGAGGTCCTGTCCGCGGCGGCGCCCGACGTGCTCGCCCTGGAGACCGTCCCGGACACCGACGAGGCCCGCGCCCTGCTGCGCGCCGTGCGCGGCCTCGGCGTGCCCGCCTGGCTGTCCTACAGCGTCGCGGGCGGCCGGACGCGCGCGGGCCAGTCCCTCACGGAGGCCTTCGCCCTCGCGGCGGACGCCGACGAGGTGGTCGCCGTGGGCGTGAACTGCTGCGACCCGCGCGACGTGGACGCGGCGGTGGAGCTCGCCGCCCGCGTCACCGGCAAGCCGGTGGTGGTGTACCCGAACTCGGGCGAGACCTGGGACGCCGCGGCCCGCGCCTGGCGCGGTCCCTCCCGGTTCGAGCCCGGCGCGGCGGAGCGGTGGCGGGAGGCCGGGGCACGGCTGATCGGCGGGTGCTGCCGGGTCGGGCCCGACGCGATCGCGCGGGTGGCCGCGGAGGTCCACGGCCGGGCCGCGCCCTGAGCCCTCGGAGGGGCCGCGCGCTCGGGCTGGTGCGGCGTCGGGCCGCCGGGCCGCGAACTCCGGCCCGTAGCGCCTCTGAGCTGCGGGGACGCGTCGTACGCGGGTGAGTGTCAGTGGTCGGGTGCAGACTGAGCCGTACCTGAGACAACGCCGTCCCGGAAGGTGTCCGCCATGGCCGAAACCCTGCTCACGATCGGCACCAGGAAGGGGCTCTTCGTCGCCCGCCGCCGCGCCGGCGCGTGGCAGTTCGACGAGAGCCCGTACTTCAACGCGCAGGCGATCTACTCGATCGCGATCGACACCCGCACCCCGGTCCCCCGCCTCCTGGTCGGCGGCGACAGCGCCCACTGGGGCCCGTCGGTGTTCCACTCCGACGACCTCGGCCGCACCTGGACCGAGCCGTCGAAACCGGCCGTCAAGTTCCCCCAGGAGACGGGCGCCTCCCTGGAGCGCGTCTGGCAGTTGCACCCCGCCGCGGCGGAGCCGGACGTGGTGTACGCGGGCACGGAGCCCGCCGCGCTGTACCGCTCGGAGGACCGCGGCGAGACCTTCGCGCTCGTCCGGCCGCTGTGGGAGCACCCCACGCGGTCGCAGTGGCAGCCGGGCGGCGGCGGGGAGGGGCTGCACACGATCCTCACGGACGCCCGGGACAAGGACGCGGTGACGGTCGCGGTGTCCGCGGCGGGCGTCTTCCGCACCCGCGACGGCGGCGCGAGCTGGGAGCCGTCGAACGCGGGCGTCTCGGCGGTGTTCCTGCCCGAGCCGCAGCCGGAGTTCGGCCAGTGCGTGCACAAGGTCACCCGGGACGCCGCCGACCCGGACCGGCTGTACCTCCAGAACCACTGGGGGGTGTACCGCAGCGACGACGCGGGCGCCCACTGGACCGACATCGGCGAGGGCCTGCCCTCGGACTTCGGCTTCGCGGCCGTCGCCCACCCGCACCGCGGCGACACGGCGTACGTCTTCCCGATCAACGCGGACGCGGACCGGGTCCCTGCGGGCCGCCGCTGTCGCGTCTACCGCACCCAGGACGCGGGCAAGAGCTGGGAGCCGCTCAGCGCGGGGCTGCCCCGGGGCGACCACTACGGCACGGTGCTGCGGGACGCCATGTGCACGGACGGCGCGGACCCGGCGGGCCTGTACTTCGGCAACCGCAACGGCGAGGTGTACGCCTCGGCGGACGACGGCGACTCCTGGCAGGAGCTGGCCTCGCATCTACCGGACGTGCTGTGCGTACGGGCGGCGGTGATCAGCTGAGGCCCCCGCGGACGGCGGTCCCGTACGACCCGCGGCGGCGGTCCCGTACGGCCCGGGGCGGCGGTCTTGTGCGGGGCCGGGCGGCGGTGGAGAAGTCACGCGACTACGGCAGTAGAGTGACGCTCCGTGGCACCACGACCCTTGCATGAAATCGTCGAAGCCGGCTGGGCCAAGGCCCTGGAGCCGGTGGCCGAACGGATCGCCTCCATGGGTGACTTCCTGCGCGCGGAGATCGCCGCGGGACGCACCTACCTGCCCGCCGGACCGAACGTGCTGCGCGCCTTCCAGCAGCCGTTCGACGAGGTACGGGTCCTGATCGTCGGACAGGACCCGTACCCCACGCCCGGCCACGCGGTGGGCCTGTCGTTCTCGGTGGCGCCCGACGTCAGACCGCTGCCCGGCAGCCTCATCAACATCTACCGGGAGCTGGGCAGCGACCTGGGTCTGCCGCAGCCGTCCAACGGCGACCTGACGCCGTGGACCCGCCAGGGCGTCCTGCTGCTCAACAGGGCGCTGACGACGGCCCCGCGCAAGCCGGCGGCGCACCGCGGCAAGGGCTGGGAGGAGGTCACCGAGCAGGCCATCCGGGCCCTGGTGGCGCGCGGGCGCCCGCTGGTGTCGATCCTGTGGGGCCGGGACGCGCGCAACCTGCGGCCGCTGCTCGGCTCGCTGCCGTCGGTGGAGTCCGCGCACCCCTCGCCGATGTCGGCGGACCGCGGGTTCTTCGGCTCGCGCCCGTTCAGCCGCGCCAACGACCTGCTGGTCCGTCAGGGCGCGCAGCCGGTGGACTGGCGGCTGCCGTGACCGCGCCGCCCGGCAGGGGCGCGACGGCCGTCCTCGGCGTGGACTCGGGCGGCTCCGGCCTGCGGGTGGCGCTGCGCTTCCTGGACGGCTCGCGCGGGCCCGCGCCGAGGAGTTCCGGGGAGCCCGTGCGGACGGGGGCGCGCGGCATCGACGCCGGGCACTTCCTCGAACAACTGACCCCCTTGGCGCGGGAGTTGCTGGCCGAGGCGGGGGACGGGACGCGGCTCGCGGCCGTCGCGGTGGGCGCCGCCGGGATGGCGACGCTCGGCGACGACCTGCGCGACCGGCTGCCGTCCGCGTGCGCGGCGCTCTTCGGCGTGGACCGGGTGGCGCTGGCCGCCGACGCCGTCACGGCGTACGCGGGGGCGCTCGGCCAGCGCCCCGGCGCGGTCGTCGCCGCGGGCACCGGACTGATCGCGCTGGGCACCGACCTGACGGCGTGGCGGCGCGTCGACGGCTGGGGGCACCTGCTCGGCGACTGCGGCAGCGGAGCGTGGATCGGGCGGGCCGGCCTGGAGGCCGCCATGCGGTCCTGCGACGGGCGGCGCGGAGGTTCGGCCGCGCTGCGGGCCCGCGCGGAGGAGACGTTCGGCCGCCCCCTCGCGGAGCTGCCGGGGCTGCTGTACCCCCGGCCGGACCGGCCCGCGGTGCTCGCCTCGTTCGCGCCCGAGGTGGGCCGGTGCGCGGCGGACGGCGACCCGGTGGCGGTGCGCGTCCTGAGCGAGGCGGCCGCGCACATCGCCGACGCGGCCGCCGCCGCCTGCCCGGACCCCGCGGACTTCCTGGGCACACCGGGTCTCGCGAACTCCCCGGCACCGGCGGGCCCCACGGGCACCTCCGCCCACGGCACGCCCGCGCCCACGTCCGAGCCCGTGCCCGGCGCGGATTTCCTCCCAGAGAGCGCGGAAGGCCCGCAAGCCCCGCAAGTCGCCCTCACGGGTGGCCTGCTGAAACTGGGTGAGGTCCTGCTGGCCTCGCTGGAAGCGGAACTGACGCGGCGACTCCCGTACGCCCGCCGCGTCCCCGCGGCGGGCGACCCGCTCGACGGCGCCGTCCGCATCGCCGCCGACCTGGCCCGGGGCACCCTTGAGCTGCCCCGCGACCCGCGGCTGCTGCACGTGCCGACGGCCGGGTGACCCGGCGCGGACGGCCGTGCGACCCAGTGCGGACGGCATGTGGTCCGGTCCAACCGGAAGCAATCGAAAGGAACCGGAAGCAGGACGTCCACGCGTCCGCCCGATGCGGTCCGACAAAGCGGACTTATGCCTCTGACCTGCACCCTCCCCGAACAAAGAGGGGGTCGGAGCCAGTAGCATGCGGCGCCATGAGCTCCTCCACTGGGCCCGCATCCGGCCTGCCCGTACGAATGCCGCGCCCCCGCCAGCCGGGCCGGCACCGACGCCCGGAGCCCGTCGCGGCTCCCGAGGGCGCGCCCGCGCTCGTCCTCGCCGTACCGGGCGTCCCCAGCCCCAGCACGCGCGGCCTCGCCGAGGAAGTCGTCAGCATCGCCCGCTCGGAGCTGCCCGGCCTTGACGCGCGCATCGGCTACCTCGACGGGGAGGACGGCGACGGCGCGGAGTTCCCCGCGCTGCGGGCCGTGCTCGCGCGCACGGCCGCCGAGCGCGTCGCCCGCTACGAGCAGGCGCTGGCCGCGGGCGTCGAGGCGAAGGAGCCCGAGGGGCCCGTCGCCGTCGTGGTGCCGCTGCTCGCGGGCCCCGAGTCCGCGCTGATACACCGCGTCCGGCAGGCCGTGGCGGACAGCGGCGCCGCCGCCGAGCTGACCGACGTGCTCGGCCCGCACCCGCTGCTCGCCGAGGCGCTGCACGTGCGCCTGTCCGAGGCGGGCCTCGCCCGCGCCGACCGCGCCCGCCTGTTCACCGTGGCCACGGCGGCGGACGGCATCGTCCTCGCCACGGTCGGCGGCGAGGAGGCCGTGCAGGCCGCCGGGATCACCGGCATGCTGCTCGCGGCACGCCTCGCGGTGCCGGTGATGGCGGCGGCCCTGGACGTCGAGGGCTCCGTCGCGGCCATCGCCGACCAGTTGCGCGGCGCCGGTTCGGCGCAGCTCGCGCTGGCCCCGTACCTGATCGGCCCCGAGGCCGACGCGGGCCTGCTCGACATGGCGGCGAAGGAGGCCGGGTGCGCCGTCGCGGAGCCGCTCGGCGCCTATCCGGCGATCGGCAAGTTGGCCCTGTCGAAGTACGCGGCGGCGCTGGGCATCGCCCCGCAGGCGACGGGCGTGCCGGTGCGCTGATCCGCCGACGCCCCGCCGCGTCGTGATGCCGATGGGCCCGCCCCGTTCCCGGGGACGGGCCCGTCGGCGTTCTCGCGCGGGCCCGCCGGCGCCCGGGTCAGCCGAAGACCACGCAGGAGGCGGCCGGGAGGTCCACGGCGCCCGCGCGCCGCGGCAGGCCGGTCTCCGGGTCGACGGTGAACCAGGTGACGTCACCGGAGTGCTCGTTGGCGGCGTACAGGAAGCGTCCGGAGGGGTCGAGGGCCAGGTCGCGCGGCCAGCGCCCGCCGCAGGGCACGGTGGTCAGCAGCCGCGCGGTGTCCCCCGCGGGGTCGAGGGCGAAGACGGACAGGACGTCCGCGCCGCGCGTGGCGGTCCACAGGAAGCGGCCGTCGGGCGCGACGACGACCGCGGACGGGTAGGCGTCGCCGTCGGGCGCCCCGACCAGGACGGGCGTCTCGGCCAGCGGCTTCAGGGAGCCCTCGGCGGCGTCCCAGGCGCAGACGGTGAGGGTGGGCGCGAGCTCGTTGAGGACGTAGGCGCGGTCGCCGCGCGGGTGGAACGCGAGCTGGCGGGGGCCGGAGCCGGGCCGCAGCGCGACCTCGCGGTGCAGGGTGAGCCCGGTGTCGCCGAGGGCGCACACCCGGACGGAGTCGGTGCCGAGGTCGACGCTCACCACCCAGCGGCCGCTCGGGTCGGACACCACCTGGTGGGCGTGCGGGCCCTGCTGGCGCTGCGGGTGCGGCCCCGAGCCCTCGTGGCGCAGCACGGCGGCGGGGGCGGGGGCGAGGCTGCCGTCGGCCTGGACGCGGACGGCGGTGACGCTGCCGGAGCCGTAGTTCGCGGTCACCAGATGACCGTCGTGCAGCGCCAGGTGCGTGGGCGCGGCGGCGCCCACGGGCACGGGCGGGCCGAGCAGCTCCGGCCGCTCCCCGGAGACCCGGAAGGCGGCGACGGCACCCTCGGACGTCTCGCTGACGGCGTACAGCAGGCCCGTGGCGGGCGAGTGGGCGAGGTACGACGGGTCGGCGACGGCGTCCGTCGCCGCGAGGACGGTCAGCGCCCCGCTGCCGGGGTCGAGTTCCGCGCTGACGACGCCGGGGCCGCCCGCCGCCGTGAAGGACCCGACGTACGCCCGCCGTGTCTGCCTGTCACTCACCGATCGCCCCTCTCCGCGCGCCCGTGTGCGCACATGGTGCCACCGTGGCGCGTTCCCTGGCCGTCGCGCCGCACGGCGCGCGTGAGGCGACGTTAGCAGGTGGTCTGGACCATTGCGCCCGTTCGTCCGTGCGCGGGATCGCGCCGCCGGACCGCCAGGAATCCGCTACCGATCGGTAACCAAAACGTCTCCTGCTTGCCACCCCTCTTCGTGATCATGACACTCGGGGCGTACGGCCCCCGTCGGGCGGCCCACCGGCGCCGCTCCGACAACAGGGTCGGCAGGCCCCGCCAACGGGGTCGACAACAGGAGAGGGGACACGGGCATGGCACGACGCGGTGCGCGTCAGCGGACAGGCATGGCAGCGGTGGTTCTGGCGGTGAGCCTGGGGGTGACGGCGACGACGGCCTCGTCCGCGTCCGCGGCGCCGAGCGCCCCCGTCGGCGCGGTCTCGGCCCTGGCGGCCGACGTCGACCGCGCCACCTGGGAGCGGGACGTACGGGCCGTCGTCGACCAGGCGCTGCCGTACGTGAAGCAGCGCACCGCCGACGCGGACGGGCAGAAGCTCGCCATCGTCTTCGACGTGGACAACACCACGCTGGAGACGGACTTCCACCCGTGGTGGAAGCTCCCGACGCCCGCCGTGAAGCCGTCGCTGGAGCTCGCGTCGTACGCCAAGTCGCGCGGTGTCTCGGTATTCTTCGTGACCGCCCGTCCGGGCATCATCACGAGCCTGACCAAGGCCAACCTGACGTCCCAGGGCTACGCGGTCGACGGTCTGTACGTGCGTGACCTGCCGGACCTCTTCGACGAGGTCAGCGACTACAAGACGCGCAGCCGCGCCGAGATCGAGGCCAAGGGCTACAAGGTCATAGCCAACGTCGGCAACCGGCAGACCGACCTGGTCGGCGGGCACGCGGAGCGGACCTTCAAGCTCCCGGACTACGACGGCAAGCTGTCCTAGGCACGGCACCGCCCCGGCGCCGCACCTGAGCACGGCGGCACCGCCCCGGCGCCGGGGCCGAGAGCCGCGACTGCCCGGCACCGCCCTCGGGGGCGGGGCCGGGCAGTCGGCGTCCCGCGGCGCGGGAGCCGTCCTCGGCGGTGCCGCGATCAGCCGCCGGTCAGGCGGGCCCGGCCGGGGGCCTGGAGCGGTTCGGCCAGCTCCACGAGGGCCTGCTCCAGGCCGTGCACATGGGCGAGCGCGCCCTCCACGACCCCGGCGACCCCGGTGTGGGGCGCGGCGGCGGTGTCGGGCCCGCGCCCCGCCGCGGCCCCCGGCGCGGTGAGCGCCTCCACCGCGGCCTCCACGCGCCAGCACGCGGCGGCGAGGCGGTCGTCGTGCGAGGCCTCCGTGTCGGCGGCGACGGCGGCGAGCCCGCGGACCTCGCGGGCGCAGTCGTCGAGCAGGGCGAGCACGCGCCGGGCCCGTTCCTTGCGCGCCAGGAGCGGGTTCAGCGGGTGCAGCAGCGGGGCGAGCGAGAGCCGCACCCGGCCGAGCAGGACCTCGAGCTCGGCGACGCGCGGGGCCGGGTCGGCGCCGGGGACGCCGCGCAGCCGGGCCGCGGCCTCGGCGGTGCAGGCGTGCACGCAGCGCAGGGCGCGCTGGATCCAGCCGTCGGTGACGGCGTGCGTGGTCACCGGCAGCACCAGCAGGACGGCGAGCACGGCCCCCAGCGCCCCGACGGCGGTCTCGGCGACGCGCAGGGCCAGCAGCCCCGGGTCGAGCACGCCGAGGAGCCCGTAGAGCATGCTCGCCATCACGGTCACCGCCAGCATCATCCACGTGTACGAGACGGCGGCGGTGTAGAAGATGCCGAAGACGCACGCGGCGATGATCACGGCGGCGGCGACCGGCTCCTGGTGCAGCGGCACGGCGAGGACGAAGCCGAGCCCGATGCCGATGACCGTGCCGAGGAACCGGCGGAAGCCGCGCACCAGGGTCTCGCCGCGCGAGGTGGTGTTCACGAACACCCACCACGTGGCGCCGACGGCCCAGTACCAGCGCTCCTGGGACAGCACCTGGCCCAGGGCCAGCGCGAAGGCCGCGCCCGCAGTGGCCTGGATCGCCTGCCGGGTCGTCGTCCGGGCGAGCCCCGACTGCTCCAGCGGGGCGGGCGGCGGCGGGAACGGCGGCAGCCGGCGCTCGTAGCACCACACCCCGAACCGGACGGCCGAGGACGCGCACAGGGAAAGGAGCACGGCGGCGCCCAGCTCCGGGAGCTGCCCCGTGCGGGCGTGCAGGAACTGCGCCGCGAAGAACATCATGAACGCGAACACGCCGAGCGAGTGGCCGCGCGGCCCCCACCGGCGCGCGTACACGCCGGCGCCCGTGACCGCCAGGAACGCCAGGTCCCGTACGAGCGGCTGGTCGTGCAGCACGGCCGCGAGCGCGAGCACGGGGAGGCCGACGGCGGGCAGCAGCGCCGTGGTCACGGCCTGGCCGCGCACCGTGGGGTCGAGGACGGTGAAGAGCGCGAGCAGCGCGGCGAGTCCTCCGAGGATGGCCGCGACCAGTGAGTGCCCGACGAGGCCGCACAGCGCGACGGCCGCTCCGATACCGAGCACGGCCCGACTCGCGCTGCGCAGCCGCAGCAGTCCCGGATCGGGTGCGGTGAACGCTCTCTTCAGCACCAGTGTGTCCGCTCCTTCCCGTGCCCGGCCCGTCCGCGCGAGCACGCCCACACAACAAAGGCGCCGCGGAATCCGCAGCGCCATCGACACCCCCATCACATCATCAACAGGCCCGATGGCTCAACCTGGCTCTGCTGGACTGCGCCATTGGCCCAGTCGGGCGGTCACGCGGAGCGCCATGGGCGGGCCAACGGCCGGGTCCGCCCCGGCCGCGGGCCGTAGGTACAGTCAGCGGTGATCGTTTCGTGTTCCAGTCGTGCACCAGGGAGGCCGTGGGGCGATGGCCGTCGACGAGTTGGACACCCGCATCCTGCGGCTTCTGCTGGAACAGCCGCGCACCAGCGTGCGCGAGTACGCGCGCCTGCTCGGCATCGCGCGCGGGACGCTCCAAGCGCGGCTCGACCGCATGGAGCGGGACGGGGTGATCACGGGCGTCGGCCCCTCGCTGTCCCCCGCCGCCCTAGGCCACCCGGTGCTCGCCTTCGTGCACATCGAGGTCATGCAGGGGCACCTCGACGAGGTCGGCGACGCCCTGGCCGCGGTGCCGGAGATCATCGAGGCCTTCTCCATCACGGGCGGTGGTGACCTGCTGACCAGGGTGGCGGCGCGCGACAACGGCCACCTGGAGGACGTGATCCAGCGCCTGATCCAACTGCCGGGCGTGGTGCGCACCCGCACGGAGATGGCGCTGCGCGAACGCGTCCCGCACCGCCTGCTGCCGCTGGTCGAGTCCGTGGGCAGGGCCGCGGCCCAGGAGAAGTGACCGCGGCCACGCCGTTGTGATCACCTCCTTGGCATGCTGGGGCGCATGAGCGCCCTGAACGACACCTCGGTCATCTTCGATCTCGACGGCACCCTCGTGGACAGCGAGCCGAACTACTTCGAGGCGGGGCGCGGGCTCCTCGCCGCGCGGGGCGTCACCGACTTCACCTGGCAGGACCACGAGGAGTACGTGGGCATCTCCACGCGGGAGACGCTGGCCCGCTGGAAGGAGCGGTACGGCCTGGCCGCGCCGCTCGCCGACCTGCTCGCGGAGAAGAACCGCCGCTACCTGGAGCTGGCCCGCGCCTCCACGCGCGTCTACCCCCAGATGGCGCGGTTCGTGGAGCTGCTGCACGGCGCGGGCGTGCCGATGGCCGTGGCCTCGGGCTCGTCGCGGGCCGCGATCGGGGCGATCCTCGCGGGCACGGGGCTCGACGCGTGGCTGACGACGTACGTGTCCGCCGACGAGGTCGACCACGGCAAGCCCGCGCCGGACGTCTTCCTGGCCGCCGCGGAGCGGCTCGGCGCGGCCCCGGCGCGCTGCGTGGTCCTGGAGGACGCCGTGCCCGGCGCACGGGCCGCCAAGGCGGCGGGCATGCGGTGCGTCGCGATCCCGTACGTGCCGGAGCAGGCCGACGACCCGGCCTTCGCGGCGGCGGACCTGCTGCTGCGCGGCGGCCAGGCGGAGTTCTCGGCACAGACGGTCCTGGACTGGCTCCGGGGTTGAAAAGGTGCCGCGCGTCGTCGTACGGGGCGGGCGGCCTGCCCTTGCCCGGCCCTCGCCGCACGGCGCGGCTTACCCCGGCGCACGGGTGCCGCTCGTCCCCGCCCGGCCTTCAGGCCCCGACCCCGGCGCGCACCGCCTCCGGGAGTGTGGCCAGTGCCTCCGTGAGGTGGTCTTGCGGTACTCCGCCGCCCTGTGCCACCTCGTCGGAGCCGCCGCCGCGGCCGCCGAGGAGCTGCTTGACGAGGGCGGAGGCGGAGAGGCCGGCCGCGCGGGCCGCCCCGTTCACGGCCACGGCGAGGACCGGCTTCGCGCCGGGGAGCGTCACGGCGGCCACCCCGGGCCGCTCGGCGGGCAGGTGGCCGCGCACTTCGAGGGCCAGGGCCCGCGCGGCCCCGGCGTCGCCCTCCGCCGTGGCGGTGGCCACGCGGACGCCCGCCACGTCGACGGCGCGCCTGGCGAGTTCGGCGGCGCGGGCGGCCAGCGCCGCCTGCCGCAGCCGCTGGTTCTCGCGGTCCGCGGCCTTGAGCCGGTCGAGCAGCGTGGCGATGCGCTCGGGGAGTTCGGCGCGCGGCGCCTGCACCTGCTCGGCGATGCGCGCGACGAGGTCCCGCTCGCGCGCCAGGTAGCCGAAGCCCTCGATGCCGACGGCGGCCTCCAGGCGCCGCATGCCCGCGCCCACCGACGACTCGGCGGTCAGCGCGACCACGCCGATCTGCGCCGCGTGCTCGACGTGAGTGCCGCCGCACAGCTCACGCGACCAGGCCCCGCCGATCTCGACGACGCGGACCTGCTCGCCGTACGTCTCGTCGAACAGCGCGAGCGCGCCGAGCTCCTTGGCCTCGGGCAGCGTCATCCAGCGCACCCCGACGGGCAGGTCGCGGCGCAGCGCCCGGTTGGCGGCCTCCTCGACCTCGCTGCGGACGGTGGCGGACAGGCCGCCGCGCCAGGGGAAGTCGAGGCGCAGATAGCCGGGCCGGTTGTAGGAGCCGGACTGCAGGGCGGTCGGGCCGAGGACCTCGCGCAGGGCGGCGTGCAGGACGTGGGTGCCGGAGTGGGCCTGGCGGGCGCCGAGCCGCCACTCGGGGTCGACGGCGGCGTGCACGGTGTCGCCGACGGCCAACTCCCCCGCGGTGACGCGGACCTGATGGGCCACCAGGCCGGGCAGGGGGCGCTGGACGTCGAGGACCTCGGCCTCCGTGGAGGGGCCGGAGAGCCGCCCGGCGTCGCTGTCCTGGCCGCCGGACTCGGCGTAGAACGGGGTGCGGTCGAGGACGGCGGTGACGATCTCGCCCTCCCGGGCGACGGGCACCGGCCCGGCGGGGCCGGTCAGGGCCAGGACCCGGGACTCGGTGGTCAGCGTGGACCAGGCGCGCCAGTCGGTCGGGCCGTGCTCGTCGAGGACCGCGCGCAGCGCCGAGGTGTCGGCGGCGGAGCCGGACTTGCGGGCGCGGGCGTCGGCGCGGGCTCGCTCGCGCTGGGCGCGCATGAGGGCCGTGAAGCCCTCGCGGTCGACCTCGACGCCCTGCTCGGCGGCCATCTCCAGGGTGAGGTCGAGGGGGAAGCCGTAGGTGTCGTGCAGCAGGAAGGCCTGGGCGCCGGGGAGCTGGCGGCCGCCGTCGGCCTTGACCCGGGCGACGGCGGTGTCCAGGACGGTGGTGCCCTGCTTGAGGGTGGCGCGGAAGGCGTCCTCCTCGCCCCGGGCCTGGTCGGCGATCCGCTCGTAGGCCTCGGTGACCTCCGGGTAGCTCGGTGCCATGCGGTCGCGGGCGACGGCGAGGAGGTCGGCCAGGGCCGGGTCGCCGTAGCCGAGTTGGCGCATCGAGCGCACCGCGCGGCGCAGGATGCGGCGCAGCACGTAGCCGCGGCCCTCGTTGCCGGGGGCGGTGCCGTCGGCGAGGAGCATGAGGGCGGTGCGGACGTGGTCGGCGACGACGCGCAGGCGTACGTCGTCCGCGGCGTCGGCGCCGTAGCGCACCCCGGCGAGTTCGGCGGCGCGGTCCAGGACGGGCCGGGTCTCGTCGGTCTCGTAGAGGTTGTCGACGCCCTGGAGCAGGGTGGCCATGCGCTCCAGGCCCATGCCGGTGTCGATGTTGCGGCGCGGGAGTTCGCCGAGGATCGGGTAACCGGTCTTGCCGGGGCCCTCGCCGCGCTCGTACTGCATGAAGACGAGGTTCCAGAACTCCATGTACCGGTCCTCGTCGACGGCGGGGCCGCCGGCGCGGCCGAGCGCCGGACCGCGGTCGTAGTACAGCTCCGAGCAGGGGCCGCACGGCCCGGGGACGCCCATGGACCAGAAGTTGTCCTCGTCGCCGCGGGCCACGATCCGCTCGTCGGGCAGTTCGGCGACACGCCGCCACAGGGCGCGGGACTCGGCGTCGGAGTGGTGCACGGTCACCCAGATCCGCGCCGGGTCGAGCCCGAAGCCGCCGTCCGCGACGGGCCGGGTGCTCAGGTCCCAGGCGAAGGTGATGGCCTCTTCCTTGAAGTAGTCGCCGAAGGAGAAGTTGCCGTTCATCTGGAAGAACGAGCCGTGCCGGGTGGTCCTGCCGACCTCCTCGATGTCGAGGGTGCGCACGCACTTCTGCACGCTGGTGGCGCGCGGCCAGGGCGGGGCCGCCTCACCGGTGAGGTACGGCTTGAACGGCACCATGCCCGCGTTGACGAACAGCAGCGTCGGATCGGGCGTGGGCAGCGGGGCGCTGGGCACGACGGTGTGGCCGCGCTCGGCGAAGAAGTCGAGGAAGCGGGTGCGGATGTCGGCGGTACGCAAGACGTGCTCCGGTCTGGGGTGGGTCACTGGGGCGGGGCCGCGGCGGCGCGCGCGGGGTGGTCCGGTCCGAGGAGGACGACGATCCCGTTCCCGTCCGGCGCGGGGCGGGTCGCCTGCCGCCAGCCGAGGCGCTCGTAGAAGCGGACGGCGGTGGCCTCGGCGGACGTGAGCAGCCAGCAACGGCCGTCGGGGGCGTCGCGGGTGACCGCCGTGAGGAGCGTACGGCCGAGTCCGAGGCCGTGCGTGTCGGGCAGGACGGCGAGTTCGTCGACCTCCCGCCCGCCGCACAGCCACGCGGCGGTGCGTTCGGCGCCGAGCGCGCCGGTGACGCGCGGGTAGGCGCGGTCGGCGGGCAGCGGGGTGCTCGACGTCCAGGCCGTGGCGAAGCCGAGCACCCGTTCGCCGTCCAGGGCCAGGGCAGCGGTGAAGCCGGGCCGGGTCACGTCACGCGCGAGGCGTTCGAGGTAGCGGTCCGCGTCCGCGGGCAGCGAGTGCCAGGGCTCCCGGCCGAAGGCGGCGGCGTGGACGGCGCGGATGCCGGCGCTGTGGGCCAGCAGGTCACGCCCTGCCAGGCGGTGTACGGCGGCGGCCATCAGGCGGCCCGCGCGACGGTGGCCACGGGGTGCAGCGCGGCGCGCTCCAGGGGCGCCGACGGGTCGATGGAGACGTCCAGCGGCGCGGGTGGGGCGCCGGCGCGGACCAGCAGGTCGCCGACGGCGGCGATCATCGCGCCGTTGTCGGTGCACAGCTTCAGCGGCGGCACGCGCAGGGTGATCCCGGCGGCCCGGCAGCGCTCCTCGGCGAGCGCCCGCACCCGCGAGTTGGCGGCGACGCCCCCGACGACCACGAGCGTGGTGACGCCGTGCGCGGTACAGGCTGCGACCGCCTTGCGCGTGAGCACGTCGGCGACGGCCTCCTGGAGCGCGGCGGCCCCGTCGGCGACCGGCAGCTCCCGGCCCCGGTGGCCCTCGGCCCAGCGGGCCGCGGCGGTCTTCAGGCCGGAGAAGGAGAAGGCGTACGGGTCGTCGCCCGGGCCGGTCAGCGGGCGCGGGAAGGCCACGGCGTCCGGCGACCCGGCGCGGGCCGCGCGGTCGACGGCCGGGCCGCCGGGGTAGGGCAGGCCGAAGACGCGGGCCACCTTGTCGAAGCACTCCCCCGCGGCGTCGTCCAGGGTGTCGCCCAGGTGCGTGATGGCGTCCCGGGCCAGGTCGCGCACGAGGAGCAGCGAGGTGTGCCCGCCCGAGACGATCAGGACCACGCAGGGGTCGGGCAGCGGGCCGTGCTCCAGGGTGTCGGCGGCGACGTGCCCGGCCAGGTGGTGCACGCCGTACAGCGGTACGCCGAGCGCGTACGCGAGGCCCTTCGCGCCGGCGAGGCCGACCTGGAGGGCGCCGGACAGCCCCGGGCCGGTCGTCACGGCGACGGCGCCGATGTCACCGAGGCGCAGTCCGGCCTCGTCGAGGGCGCGGCGCACCACCGGGTTGAGGGCGTGCACGTGGGCGCGGGCGGCGATCTCGGGCACGACGCCGCCGAACCGGGCGTGCTCGTCCATGCTGGAGGCCACCGCGTGCCCGAGCAGGCGGCCGTTCCGTACGAGGCCCGCGCCGGTCTCGTCGCAGGACGACTCGATTCCCAGCACGATTGGGCCCGCCGTGGCGCCGCTCCCCATGTCCGCTCCCTTGGCTGTTCACGTTTTCCGTGGCTGTGCCCGTTCCCCAGGCTTGTTGCTCAGCCATCGTAGTTGCAAAGAGGTCGCAATAAGGAGGGGCACGGCTGTAGCGGGAGGGCTCGGAGGACAGGGAGGCAGGCGATGGACGGGCCCGATGACCTCCTGGTCACCGGGCCGGACGGCGTGCGGACGTCAGCGCCCGGCGTCCTTGAGGACCGCGTCCGCGAGCCCGCGGGCGTACTCCGGGGACAGGTCCTCCGGCCGGAACAGGATGCGGTACAGGAGCGGCGCCACCACGTGGTCCATGACGGCTTCCCGTCGCGGCAGCGGCTCCTCGCCCCGCCCAGCGGCACGGCCCAGGATCAGGTCGACCTGGTCGGCGGCGTAGTCGGAGCAGCGGCTCGCGTTGCCGCTCTCGGGGGTGCCGAGGAGCGCGTCCCGCAGGTAGGCGCGGCCGGGGGCGGAGGACATCTCCTCCAGGAAGTGCTCGGCCCACGCGGTGAGGTCGGCGCGCAGGCCGCCGTGGTCGTCCGGGTCCGCCTCGGGCCGCAGCCGCTCCACGGCCACGTCCGACAGGAGCTCCTGGAGGTCGCCCCAGCGGCGGTAGACCGTGGACGGCGTGACCCCGGCCCGGGCCGCGATCAGCGGCACCGTCAGGGCCGCTCGCCCCCGCTCCGCCTCCAGCTCGCGCACCGCGGCGTGCACGGACGCCTGCACCCGGGCACTGCGTCCTCCGGGACGGGCCATGGGCTTGCGACTCATGCCGGTCACCTTAACGCGAATTCCTGGCTTCTACGGGGGCGGGGTGGCGGAGCCGGCCGCCGCCTCGCCGGGGCCGGCCGCCGCCTCGCCAGGGCTGGGGGCTACGCGACCGGGGCAGCGGGCGGGCTCCCCGCCTCCGGGGCGAGCGAGCCGGCATCCGGCCGTGTCCGCTCGTAGGCCCGGGCCGCCCGCAGCACCGTCCGCTCGCCGCGCGGGCCGCCGATGAGCTGCATGCCGAGGGGCAGTCCCGCGCCGTCCCGGCCGACGGGGACGGTCAGCGCGGGCAGGCCGGTGATGTTGGCGGGCGCGGAGAGGCGTACGTAGGCGTCGGGGACGCTCTCCACCGTGCCGTCCGGCCACGACACCGACTCCTGCCCCGCCCGCGCCGCGGCCGTCGGCACGGCGGGGGCGGCGACGATGTCGGCCTCCTCGAAGAGCCGCGCCCACTCCCGGCGCATCAGGGTGCGGGCGCGCTGGGCCCGCAGGTAGTCGCCCGCGTGGAACAGCTCTCCGGCTTCGAGGAGGAGCCGCACGTCGTCCCCGTAGAGCTCGGGGGTCGTGCGCAGCGTGCGCTCGTGGTTCGCGCTGGCCTCGGGGACCATCAGGCCCCACTGCACGGCCTGGACGTAGCGGGTCATCGGGACGCGGACGTCGACGAGTTCGGCCCCGAGGTCGCGGAGGCGCTCGACGGCGTTCCGTACGGCGGATTCGACCTCGGGGGTGACGTGGTCGAAGTAGTAGTCGACCGGGACGCCCACCCGGAGGCCCGCCACGCCGCCGTCCGGGAGGGGCGCCTGCTCCGCGCCGGTGAGGGCGGCGAGTACGAGCGCGGCGTCCTCGACCGTGCGCGTGAGCGGGCCGACGTGATCCAGGGACCAGGACAGGGCGGTGACTCCGCGCGTGGGGACCAGGCCGTGGCTCGGCTTGAGGCCGACCACGCCGTTGAGCGCCGCGGGGACCCGGACGGAGCCGCCGGTGTCGGTGCCGATGGCGAAGGTCGCCGCGCCGGCCGCGACCGCGACGGCCGAGCCGCCGCTGGAGCCGCCCGCGACGCGGTCGGCGGCCCAGGCGTTCCGGGTCTGCGGGGTGGTCAGGCCGTAGGCGAACTCGTGAGTGTGGGCCTTGCCGAGCAGCACCGCCCCGGCGGTCGCGAGCCGGGCGGCGACGACGCTGTCCTCGCTCGCCCGGTGGCCGTCGCGGACCCGCGAACTGGCGCTGGTGGGCTGCCCCTTGACGTCGATGAGGTCCTTCAGGGCGAAGGGGATGCCGTGCAGGGGGCCGCGTCCGCGCCCGGCGGCGAGGTCGCGCTCCGCCTGCCGGGCGGCACGGAGGGCCGCCTCGTGGTCCACGCCCACATAGGGGTTGAGGGAGTCCGCCACGGCGTCGGCGCGGCCGAGAACGGACGCGGTCAGCTCGACCGGGGACAGCTCGCCCGCGGCGATCGCGGCCGCCGCCCCGGCGAGGGTCAGCTCATACGGCCGCATCGCGCACCTCCGCCCCGGCGGGCGTGGGCTCCACACCGGTGAGGTCGAGCTCGCGCAGGGTGGCGACGACGGCGTGGATGTGGCGGGCGGTGGCGGCCACGAGTTCGAGGCGCTCGTCGGGCAGGGGCAGCCCGGCGCGCGCGGCCCAGTGGGCGGCGTCGCGGGGGCCGAGTTCCGGGGACGGCATGGGGGTTCCCTTCGGGGTGGGCGGACAGCACGAGCCGGGCACCACAAGACGGGCAGCACAAGCCAGGCAGTGCGAGACGGGCTGTGCAAGACAGGCAACGCAAAAGCTAAGTGTTTGCGTTAGGCCACCTTAGGGGCTAACCTCCACTAACGCAAAGCCATTGCTTTTAGGCCTTCCCGAGGGGTACACCCCTCGGCCTTCCCGAGGGGTACGCCCCTCACTTCGCCCCCTACTTCACTCCTCCCTCCACCCCGCCGGAGCACCCATGCACCCCCACCCCTCGCCCGACCGGCCCGCCGGAAGCCCCGCCCCGACCACCGCGGCCGCCCATCGGACCGCCCGGCCCGCCTCGGCCTGGGCCGTCGGCAGCACTCCCGTCCACCGCGTCGACGAGATCGACTTCCCGCCCGAGACCGGCGCCTGGCTGCTGCCCGACGCCACCCCGGACGTCGTCGCCCGAGCGCCGTGGCTCACGCCGGACTTCGCCGACGACGAGGGCGTCCTGCGCGCGTCGAGCCACAGCTTCGCGTTCACCGTCGACGGCCGGCGGGTCCTCGTCGACACGGGCATCGGCAACGGCAAGCAGCGCGCGATGCCCGCCTGGCACCAGCTCGACACCGACTACCTCGACCGGCTCACCGCGGCGGGATACCCGCCCGACTCCGTCGACCTGGTGATCCTGACCCACCTGCACGCCGATCACGTCGGCTGGAACACCCGCCTGGAGAACGGGACCTGGGTGCCCACGTTCCCCCACGCCCGGTACGTCACCACCCGCACCGAGTGGGACCACTGGGCGTCCGTGGACATGGAGGAGTCCCGCCGCCAGATGTTCCGCGACTCGGTGCACCCCGTCCGCGAGGCGGGCCTGCTGGACGTCGTCGACATCGCGGAGGGGCCGGTCGCCCTCGCGCCCGGCCTGCGGCTGCTGCCCACCCCCGGACACACCCCCGGCCAGGTCGCGGTCGAGCTGCGCGACTCCGGGGACACCGCGCTGATCACCGGCGACGCGGTCCACCACCCCGTCCAGCTCGCGCACCCGCACCTGTCCAGCTGCGCCGACACCGACAGCGCCCTGGCCCGGAGCACCCGGGCCGCCCTGCTCGCGTCCGCCGCGGAGAGCCGCGCGCTGCTGCTCGGCACGCACTTCGCCCCGCCGACGGCGGGCCGCCTCACCCAGGACGGCACCGGCTACCAACTCACCCCCGAGCGCCCCGTATTGGCCCAGACCTATTGACGACAGGTCTATACCTACTTACCGTCTGCCGCATCACATCCCATCCGCAGCACGGCCTCCTTGAGGGAGCACGCCATGATCGGTCGGACGGTACGTCTGTTGGGAGCGGCCCTGGCGCTGGCCTGCGCGGCCCAGTTGCCCGCCGCGGCGGCGCCGGACGCGCCGGGCACGCCGCGGGAGGAGACCTGCGCGGTCAAGTCGAAGCCGGCGGGCAAGGTCCTCCAGGGCTACTGGGAGAACTGGGACGGCGCGGCGAACGGCGTGCACCCGCCCTTCGGCTGGACCCCGATCACCGACGCGCGCATCGGCGCGCACGGCTACAACGTGATCAACGCCGCATTCCCCGTCATCCGCTCCGACGGCACCGTGCTGTGGGAGGACGGCATGGACGCCACGGTGAAGGTCGCGACGCCCGCCGAGATGTGCCAGGCCAAGGCCAACGGCGCCACGATCCTGATGTCCATCGGCGGCGCGGCCGCGGGCATCGACCTCAGCTCCCCGGCCGTGGCCGACCGCTTCGTCGAGACCATCGTGCCGATCCTGAAGAAGTACAACTTCGACGGCATCGACATCGACATCGAGACCGGCCTCGTCGGCAGCGGCAACATCAACCAGCTCTCGCCGTCCCAGTCGAACCTGATCCGCATCATCGACGGGGTGCTGGCCAGGATGCCGTCCAACTTCGGCCTGACGATGGCGCCGGAGACGGCGTACGTCACCGGCGGCAGCGTCGTGTACGGCTCCATCTGGGGCGCGTACCTGCCGGTCATCAAGAAGTACGCGGACAACGGCCGGCTGTGGTGGCTGAACATGCAGTACTACAACGGCAGTATGTACGGCTGCTCCGGCGACTCCTACTCCGCGGGCACCGTCCAGGGCTTCGTCGCCCAGACCGACTGCCTCAACAAGGGACTCGTGATCCAGGGCACCACCATCAAGGTCCCGTACGACAAGCAGGTGCCGGGCCTGCCCGCCCAGCCGGGCGCCGGCGGCGGTTACATGGGCCCGAGCCTCGTCGCCCAGGCCTGGAACCACTACGCGGGCGCCCTCAAGGGCCTGATGACCTGGTCCATCAACTGGGACGGCTCACGCAACTGGACGTTCGGCGACAACGTCAAGCGCCTGCAGGGCCGCTGAGCCGTGTGACGTGACGGCCTCCGCCTTCGGTGGTCTCGCGGGGGACCGCGGACCGGCACCCGCGAGACCGCCGAGGAGTTCCCTGCCGCGGACCTAGGACGCGTGTGTGCCCGGCTTGATGATCTCGTCAAGCACCAGGCGCACGGCCTCAAAAGCAGTGGCCCGGGCGGCCAGACCCGTTCGCTCGCCCTGATCAGCCTGCTCCGCCTGGTCCTCCGCGGCCTCGATCGCCTCGTTCAGCCGCTGCTCCTCGCGAGCAGCCCAGTCCCGCGCGACCTGGATACGTCGCAGCAGTTCGTCGGCATCCACCACATCAGCCATGCACGGACCCTACTCGCAGCGGCCGCGCGGCACCAGGACGCACCCGGCACGGGCCTCGCCCCGGTGTGCCGGTGGGTGCGCCCGTACGGGTCCCGCCCCCTTGCCCGCGTCCCGGCCCTCTGCTTGACTCCGCCCGCCGAACCGGCCACGCCCCCACGCGGAGGACCCCATGGACCTCACCCGCAGACGTCTGCTCTCCGTCCTCGCCGCCGCCGGGCTGCTGAGCGCGGTCCCGGTGCGGGCGGCGAGCGCGGCCGACCGGGAGCGGCTGCTCGCCAACGTCGTGGCCGTGTTCGCCGGGACCACGCGGTCCAACACCCGGCCCGAGACCGAGGCCAGGCTCGCCGCCGTCGAACGGGCCGCGCGGGACCGGCTGAAGGCCATGGACGACGCCGGGCCGGGCGAGCTCTTCGACGGCCTCGTGCTCGGCACCGACGAGGCCCGCCTCAACACCGCCTTCCGCCACCTCTACGAGATCGCCCTCGCCACCCGCACCCCCCACCTGCCCGGCGGCGGCCTGTACGGGAACACCACTGTGCAGCACCGGGTCGTCGACGGCCTGGTGTGGCTGCACGAGCGGTACTACGGCGACCAGGCGAAGGGCTACTACGGCAACTGGTTCCACTGGGAGATCGGGATCTCCCAGCACGTCAGCAGGACCCTGGTGCTGCTCGCCGACACCGTGCGCGCGTACCGCCCCGAGCTGGTCCGCACGTACGTGGCCTCCATGGACGCCTACCTGCGCAACGGCGTCGACGGGGACGTGGACCTGGACTCCCGCTTCCACACCGGCGCCAACCTCGCGGACATCACCACCAACCGCGTCCTGCAGGGCGCGCTGCTCGCCGACGACGCGCGGGTGCGCAAGGCGCTCACGGACCAGTTGACGGTCTTCGCCACCGTCGACCCCTACGACCTGAAGCACGGCGTGACGGACGGCTACTACGCCGACGGGTCCTTCCTCCAGCACGCCTCCGTCGCCTACACCGGCGCCTACGGCAAGGGCCTGCTCACCCGGGTCGTACAGACCCTCACGTTCCTCGACGGGACCGGCTTCGCGCACGGCGAGGACCTGGTGCCGGTCGTCCTGCGGTGGGTGCGGGACGGGTTCGCCCCGGTGATCTTCGAGGGGTGGATGATGGAGATCGTCAAGGGGCGGGCGGTGTCCCGCACCGACAGCGGCTACACCGACGTGGCCGCCGTCGTGGAGGCCGTCACCGACCTCGCCGCGCTCGCGCGCGGCGCCGACGCCACGGCCCTGAAGGGCTACGTGAAGCACGTGCGCGAGACCTCCCGCGCCGCCCTCGACCCCGGCCGGTTCGTCTCCCCCGTCAGCGTCGTGCGCTACGCCGACATCGTCGCCGACGCCTCCGTCCCGGCCCGTGACCTCAACCCCGCCGCGCGGTGCGTCGCCTTCAACGCCATGGACCGGACCGTGCACCGCAGGCCCGGGTACGCCTTCGCGCTGGCGCGCAGCTCGGACCGGATCAGCAAGTACGAGTACATGAACGGGGAGAACCTGCTGCCCTGGTTCCAGGGCGAGGGCGCCCACTACCTGTACCTGGCGGGGCAGGACCAGACGGCGGCGTTCGGCGTCGACTACTTCACCGCCGTCCCGCCGCACGGGCTCGCCGGGGTGACGGCCCCGGTGGAGCGGCGCCGCTCCGTGCCGGAGCTGTACGGCAAGCCGTACTACGACAACCCGGGCCACCCGCTGAGGTTCACCCCGTCCTCCGCGTCGCAGAACACCTACGTGTACTTCCCGCGCGGCACCCACCGCTTCTCCGGCGGTGCCGTCCTCGGGGCGTACGGCGCCGCGGGGATGGTGCAGTCCGACGACGTCGCCCACCGCGACCGGGCGCTGCTGCCCGACGACTTCGTGACCTGGCGCAACGCCTCCGCCACCAAGTCGTGGTTCCTGTTCGACGAGGAGGTCGTGGTGCTCGCGGCCGGCGTCGGGGACGGGGCCGGGCGGGCGGTGACCACGACCGTCGACGCGCGGATCTCCGCGCCCGGCGACCGGGTCTCCCTCACCGGGGCGCTGCGCGACGGGCGGCCCTGGAGCGGTCCTGGCACCGGCCGGCTCGCCTGGCTGCGCTGGGCCGACGCCGGGCAGGGCACCGCGGTCGGGTACGTCTTCCTCGACACGCCGCCGGTGCGGGTCGCCCTCGACGAGGTGACGCGCAGCCGCCGCGCCGTACGGACGGCGAACCCGGACACCCCCGTGACGCGCCAGGTGTTCGCCGCGCGGGTCGAGCAGGAGGCCGGCGCCGCCCCGGCACGCCTCGCGTACGCGCTCCTGCCGCACGCGGACGAGGCCCGGCTGCGGTCGTACGGAGCGGTCGAGGTGCTCGCCAACTCCCGGGCGCTGCAGGCCGTGGCGCACCAGGGGCTCGGCCTGACGGCGGTCAACTCCTTCACGCGCGGGCGCCACGACGCCGGGCCCGTGCGCGTCGACGGGCCGGCCTCGGTCCTCGTGCGCGGACGGCGCGGCGGGCGCACCACGGTCGCCGTGTCCGACCCGACCACGGCGCGGTCCACCGTCACCGTGCTGCTGCGCGGGCGCCCGCTGCGGCCGGTCGACACCGACGACGGGGTGCGGGTCCGCGCCGTACCCGGCGGCACGAGGATCGACGTCACCACGCACCACGCGTACGGCCGCAGCTTCACGCTGACGCTCCGCCCATGAACCGCGCCGCCCAGGGTGGCGGCGGTGCGCGCACCGCACCGGGAACAAGGTGCCCGTTGCACCGAGGAGTTGCCGCGCCTAGCCTCGGGCCATGGCAACCGCGCAGCTCAGCACCGGCGTCCGCGTCGCATACGACGACCACCCCGGCACCGGCGGCCTCCCCCTCGTCCTCGTCCACGGCCACCCCTTCGACCGGTCCATGTGGGACCCCCAGGTCGCGGCCTTCGCCGGGACGCACCGCGTGGTCACCTTCGACCTGCGCGGCTACGGCGGCTCCACCACGGGCACGGACGGCGCCGCCCCGCCCGTCACCGCCTTCGGCGACTTCGCCCGCGATCTGGAGGCGCTCCTGGACCATCTGGATGTGGACCGGTGCGCGCTGGGCGGTCTCTCCATGGGCGGCCAGATCGTGATGGACGCGTACGCCCGCTTCCCGGACCGGATCGCGGGGCTGCTGCTCGCCGACACGTTCCCGGCGGCCGAGACGGACGCCGGGAAGGCGGCCCGCAACGAGGCGGCGGACCGGCTCCTGGCCGAGGGCATGAAGGGGTACGCCGACGAGGTCCGGTACAAGATGGTGGCCCCGTACAACCCCCAGGCCGCCGCCCGCGTGCACCGGATGATGCTCGCGGCCCCGCCCCAGGGCGCCGCCGCGGCCCTGCGCGCGCGGGCCGAACGCGACGACTATCGGCAGGTGTTGACGCGCGTCGCCGTCCCGGCCCTGGTGGTCGTGGGCCGCGACGACGCGTACACGCCGGTCGCCGACGCGGAGGCGATGCACGCGGCCCTGCCCGACTCGCGCCTGCGGGTCGTCGAGCGGGCCGCGCACCTGCCGAACGTGGAGCGCCCGGAGGAGTTCAACGCGGCAGTACGCGACTGGCTGGCCCGCCTCGCCTGAGGCGGGGGCTGCGGCGCTGCGGGTCTGCGTGAGGAGCGCTCTTCGAGCCCTGACACGGCGTGTGCACGTGGAGGAGAGGAAGCCGTGCTTCTAGGCTCCCTCCGGTATGCCACGAAAGATGGCGGTGTGTCTGGGCAGTGTGTCTGGACAGTACGGAGCGGGCGCCGGACTCGTGGGGCCTGTCGAGCACTCGAACCGTAAGACCGTATGCCGGAAGGCGGCCGTGATGCCCGCACCTCCTGTCCGTCGCGTGGAGGCCGTGCCCCTGCACCGCGTTGTGGGCCTGCTGGCGCGCGGCGGTCCGCTGGGACTGGTGGAAGAGGTCGGTCGGCGGGCGCGGGGAGCGGTGGCGCGGCTTGAGCTCGGGCCCTTTCGGCCGCTGCTGGTCACGCACCCTGATCATCTGCGGTACGTCCTGCGCGACGGCGCGGAGAACTATGTCCGCGGAGCGGCGATGTGGGACGCGCTGGGGCGGCTGACCGGCAGGGGCATCGCCGGTGAGGGGCCGGGGTGGCTGGCGAGCCGGGACATCGTGCGCAGGGGGATGTCGAGCGGGTACGTGCAGCAGTCGGGTGCGGGCATCGCCGCCGCCGTCGAGCAGGGCGTCGAGGAGTTGGCGGGCCTTGCCCGGCGGCAGCCGGTGGACGCGGTGGCGCAGATGACCCGGCTGGTGCACCGCGTCATCGACCCGGTCTTCTTCGGCTCCCGTATCGGCGTGGAGGAGTGCGACCGGCTGGGCACAGAGGTGGCCACCGCGCTGGGGGCGCTGCTGTGGCGCATGGCGATGCCTTCCGTTCCGCACTGGGTGCCGATGCCCGGGGACCGTTCGTTTCTGCGGGCGACCCGCCGTATCAATGCCACGCTGCTTCCGGTGATCGAGGCGGCCCGCCGCGAGGACGCCACCGGTGGCACGGACTTGATGAGCGGTCTGCTGAGGGGCAGCGGAGCTGACGGCGGGCCGTTGGACGACACCCAGGTGAGTCAGGACATCGTTGCCCTGTTCGTGGCCGGTTCGGAGTCCAGCGCCTTGACGCTCACCTGGACCTGGGCGGTCCTGGCCCGGCATCCGGCCGTGATGGCCGCGGTCCGCGCGGAGGCCGACCAGGTCCTGGCGGGCGGCCCGCCGCGCCCGGAGCACGCGCGGAAGCTGGTCTTCACCCAGCAGGTGATGGCCGAGGTGATGCGGCTGTACTCGATGGCCTGGGCCGTTCCCCGGGTCGCCCGGAAGGACGACCACGTCGGCGGGGTGCCGGTGCCGGCCGGGACCACCCTGGTCGTCTCCCCGTATCTCACCCACCGCCTTGAGGAGTTCTGGCCCGATCCGCTGCGCTTCGATCCGCACCGCTTCGACAGACCGGCCGTACGCGCGCGGCACCCGATGGCCTACCTGCCTTTCGGGGACGGTGCCCACCAGTGCGTGGGCCAGGCGTTCTTCGCCATGGAGTCGGTGCTGGTCCTGGCCACCGTGCTGAGCCGCTACGACGTGCGGGTCTCCGGCGATCCGCGCCCGCGCCTGGCCGTGGCCCTGCCGCCGCGCGGCCGCGTCGGCCTCACGCTGACCCCGCGCACCCGGTGAGGACCGCCGTCCTCGGCACGCGGCAGGCGGCGGCGTGCGGCTCAGGCGGTGGCGATGCCGGGGTGGATCGTGAAGACCTGGTCGAGTCCGGTGACACGCAGGATGCGCAGCGTGTCAGTGGGGACAGCGGCCAGGACGATGTCGGCGTCGGCGGCCAGGGCGTGCTGACGGGCGGCGAGGAGGGCGGCGACGCCGATGAAGTCGCAGAGTGCCAGCCCGGTCAGGTCGATGACCAGGCGCTGTCCGGGCCGCAGGGGCAGGCGTTCGACGTACTGGCACAGGGCGGCGGCGTGGACGGAGTCGAGGGCACCGGCGACTTCCACGACGGGGCCGATGGCGGTGTTCCGGCCGGTGACATCCAGTGGGCTCATGCATGGCATTCGTGGCCGGACGGGCACACGGATGCACGGCGAGGCCACCGTCGCGAGCAGCTCCGCGATGGTGGCGCCCGGGCCCGGCCGCGGTGCGCTGCCCCGGCACGCGTCACGGTGCGCGAGTACCGCCGGTACGGGACGTGCGCCCGCCCGGGGCGAGGAGGACGCGAGCGACGACGTGGGGGCTGGTCAGTGCCCTGGGTGGCAGCAGTTCGTGGAAGACGCCGATGAACAGGGCGTAGAGCCTCTGGTCGGTCGCCGCGAGCCTCAGGAGGCGCTCCTTGTACCAGTGGAGTGGCCGCAGCCAGAGCGGCGGTGGCCTGTGCCTGCCGTGGTACTGCCAGACGAGGTCGTCGGCGGCGGTCATGATCCACTGTTTCCGCGCGAGGCGTGTGATGTGGCGCTGGAGCGGGCGTGCGGCCGCGGACGGCGCGCGTCCGAGCTCGGCCGCCCGGGTCAGGTGCTCCGCCATGATCCGGGCTTGGAGGACGGCGGCGGACATGCCCTGTCCGAAGGCCGGGTTGTGGGCGGCGACGGAGTCTCCGACGGCGACGAGCCCTGCGGGCCACCGGCGTGAGCGGGGGTACTGGGTGAGGCGGTTCTCGGTGCGCCGGAAGGTGTGGATGGTGCTGTCGGACGCGGCTGCCGCGGAGGCGAGCAGGTGGTCGAGGTCGGGGTTCCGCAGGCTGGCGGCGAACTTCCGCCAGCCCACGGCGTCGTGGGGAGGGTGGTCTCCGCCCGCGCCGAACAAGGTGACCAGCCAGTTCCCGTGTTCGAGCCGCGCGGCGAAGCCGCCACGCGGCTGTCCCGGGGTGCGGTAGGGCTGGAACAGCGCGTCGAAGTCCTGCGCGGGTGCTCGCAGGACGGTGGTGGCGTAGACGAGGTCCGCGTCGGTGACCTTCCGCACCGGGCGCGGGTGGCCCGCGTGTTCCAGCCAGTCGGGGAGCGCGGAGAAGCGGCCCGAGGCGTCCACGACCCACGCTGCTCCGATCGTGCGTGCGCCCTCCAGACGGACTCCGGTGACCTGCGACGCGTCGTGGTTCCAGGACAGCCCTTCGACCCGGCACCGGTCGCGTACGTCGACCGGTGTGTCCGTCAGGAGGCGGCGGCGCAGTGTCCATTCGAGCAGGTCCCGGGAGAAGGCCTGGACGGACAAGTCCATCGGTGTACGCGGGAGGCGGCGGCCGGCCAGTGTCACCGAGGTCCCCCGTCCGAAGTCGAACAGGGGTGCCCCGGCAGCGGCGAGTTCCCGCTGGAGGCCGGGGAAGAGCCGTTGCAGCTCCGCGGCCGCGCCGGCCAGCAGGCCGTGCTGGTGCCGCGCCTGGGGCGTGCCGCGGCGCGGCCGGGCCGCCGGGGGCAGGGCGTCGGCCTCCAGGACGACCACGCTCGTGAAGTGGTCGGCGAGGACCCGGGCGGCGACGAGTCCCGCGATACCCGCGCCGATGACTACCGCTGTCGTGCCGGGCGTGTGGGGGCGTTCGGACATGCGCGCTGTCGGTCCTGTTCTCGTACGTCGGGACGGGGCGGGGTGGCTCGTTCAGACGCCTCGGGCGGAGCGGACGCGCAGGTGGAGCCCGCGGGGGCGGATGACGATGTCCTTCTCGTAGCGGACCCGCGCGGTGGAGGCGGGTTCCAGGTGCCAGCGGCGCGTGAGGGCGGCGAGGGCCAGGGTGAGTTCTCCCACGCCGAGTGTGTCGCCGATGCATTTGCGGGCGCCCATGCCGAAGGGGATGAAGGAGCCCGAGGGGGGTTGGCCGGTGTCCGACGAACACCAGCGGCGGGGGTCGAACGCGTGGGGGCGGGGGTGGGCGGAGGCGAGGTGCTGGACGAGATAGGCGCTGATCACGACTGTGTCACCGGCTCGCAGGGGGTGTCCGCCCAGCTCGGTGTCGCGGGTGACGGCGCGGGTCAGCAGCCACACGGGCGGGTAGTGGCGCAGGGCCTCGGTGACGACGTGGCCGGTGAGCCGCAGGGAGGGCAGCGCGGTGTGCGTCGGGGGGCCGGCGGGCAGGGCGGCTGCCTCGGCGCGGACGCGGTGCTGCAGTGCGGGGTCCTGAGCGAGGTGGTGCGCGGCCCAGGCGAGGGCGTTGCCGGTGGTCTCCATGCCGGCGATGAAGAAGGTGATGACCTGGTCGCTGATGTCCCTGTCGGACAGGGCGGGGCCTTCCCCGGCCTCGGTCAGGAGGGTCAGGAAGCCGCCGTGGTCGGTGGCGTGCGAGCGGTGTTCGGTGATGATGCGGCCCAGGGTGGCGCGCAGGCGTCGCTGGGCGTGGGTGTACCGGCGGTGGGCGGGCAGAGGCAGCCGGGTGTACACGGCGGGCAGGAGCGCGTGGGTGTAGATGCCGGCGGTGATGGCGGCCATGTCCTCCACCATGGTGGCGACGGTGGCGGGGGCGAGGGTGCCGTCGAAGAGGGTGGCGACGACGGCACGGGCGGTCAGGGCCTGGGCCTCGGTCGCCATGTCGACGATCTGGTGGTCCTGCCAGCGTGCGACGCCGTCGGTGATCTCGCGGGCCATCAGGTCGAGGTGGGCCGGGAGGCTGTCCTTCTGGAACACGGGCTGCAGGAGACGGCGCTGCTTGCGGTGGTCGGCGTGGGGGCAACTGAGCAGGCCGTTGCCCATGACGTCGCGGATGCGGTCGTAGAGCGGGCCCCCCTTGTCGAAGAGGGCGTCGTCCAGGAGGACGTGCCGGGTGAGGCCGGGGTCGCTGACGAGGGTGGCGGTGAGGGGGCCGAGGCGGATGCGGGCGAGCGGGCCGTGCGCGGGTGCGCGGGTGAGGAACCCGGCCGGGTCGTTCAGGAGGCGCAGCCCGTGTCCCACCAGGGGCAGTGCGCCGGGCAGCAGGGGTGGTGCCGGACGGGTGCTGCGGGGCTGGGCCGCGGCGGAGGTGCGGGTGTGTGACACGGCTCTCCTGGGTGCGTACGAGGGGACGGGAGTGGCGGGGAGGGGGCGGGCGGCACGCGGGCGCCTCAGGTCTTCCACCACCAGGCGGCCACCGGTGTGGTGAGAGGCTCGTCGAGGCGGTCCGCGTCGGCGGGCCGGGTGACGGCGGCGGGCATGTCGACGTGCGGGGCGAGGTCCTGCCCCGGGTTGTTGGGGTTGTTGTACCGGCCACTGGTGAGGTGCCAGTGCAGGCTTCCCGCGACCCAGTCCGTCAGCGCGGCCACGTACCGGGTGAGGCGGGGGCTGCTGTCGGCGGCGGTGTGCTCGGCCAGGACCTGGAGGCGGCGCATGGCCCGGTCGTGCATCGCGGCGGCGATGTCCAGTGCTTGGCGCGGGGAGCAGTCGTGGTGCCGGGCGAGGACGGGAACGAGGTTCATCGCCTCGGGGTACCCGAAGTGCTGCTCGCGGAAGGCCTCCTTGTTGTAGGAGGTGATGTCGTTGTGCCAGGCGATGAGTGCGACGCTCACGTCGTGCAGGGCGTGGACGCGCGGATCGTGGTACTCCTCGGCCGTCAGGACGTAGGACTGGGCGATCTCGATGAAGGCCAGGGCGGACAGGGCGGCGCTGCTGCTCTGCCACATCATGAGGTAGTCGTCCAGGCCGGCGGAGCGGGGCACCTGCCGGATGGCGGCTTCCCAGACCAGGCCGGAGAAGTAGGCGTCGACCTGGTCGGTCCACCGGTAGACCTGGGCGGGGGTGCCCTGGCGGGCGAGGTCGTCGCGGATGTCGAGGAGCGAGGCGGCCCACTTGTCCTCGCGCAGCAGCGGGGCCCGGGGGGTGTGGAGCGCGCGGCTGAGGCGGTTGAGGTAAGGGGCGAGGGTGGCGGGCGTGGTGCCGCCGAGGGTTTCGTCGCACAGGGCGTCGTCGAAGGCGAAGAGCCAGTTGCAGTAGTTGGTGCCGGCCTGGAGGGTCTCGGCCCGCCCGTCGGGGATGCCCAGGCCGACGAAGTCGCCGACGCGGGCCCGGCGGGTGTACTCCCGGTGGGATGCGTCCTTGAAGAGGTCGAAGCGCTCCATCCAGGTGATGCTCCGGGCCCCGACGGTCTCGGCGTGGGGGGAGCGCCGGGGGGTGAAGGGGCAGTACAGCGGGGGGACGGGCAGCGGCGTGTAGGTGGCGGTGGCCATCGGTACTCCTCGGCGTCGGCCGGGTGCGGGCGGGCCGGGACGTCCTGGCCCGCCGCCGGGTTCGTTCAGCGCGTGGTGAGGGTCTGTTCGGTGGTGGGTGCGGGGACGCGGGCACCGCTGGTCAGCGGGCGCCGCGGGAGGCGGATCATCAGCACGCACAGGACCAGCGCCCACAGGGCGAAGCCGACGTAGGACCCGAAGCTGCCCCAGCCCCAGGGGGTGAAGGGGGTGTCGTCGGTGGTCAGGACGTTGAAGAAGTACGCGAAGTGGGCCACGGCCAGGATGTGGGAGGTCCATCCGGTCCAGCGGGGCAGGGTGGTGTTCTTGAGGATCAGGCTGCCCGCGGCGAAGGAGAACAGGGCCAGGGGCAGGGACCCGGCGTAGCCGAAGGTGACGCACAGGTCGTAACTGAGGTGCAGGTACGCGTCGCGGACGGCCTCCGGGCGCTCCGCGGCGACGGGGCCGCAGAGGAACGCGGCGTTGGACAGCATCCAGCAGATGCCGACGGACAGGGCGGCGGGGACGAGGAGTTCGGCGTGCAGCGGTGCGGCTCCGGAGCCGGTCAGCCAGCGCTTGAGCCCGGCGGCGAACCAGATGAACAGCAGCCCGAAGGCGATGTCGATGGTGTAGCCGGAGATGGAGGGGTTCTCGGCGAACCAGGTGCCGATCCTGTCGGAGGAGTCGCTCCAGTAGGGGAAGGGGCGGCTCAGCGGGTTGCGGACGAAGGGCAGCGGGACGAGGAAGAGCGCCACCATGGCGATGCCGATCCAGCCGGCTGTCCGTGCCTCGTTCCGGTCGTCGTGGAGAGTGGACATGGCTGTGCCTTTCGTTCGAGGGTACGAGGTCGCGCGCGGCCCGGCCGTGTGCTTCGGGCGGGCGGTACGGGTCGGGCGCCCGGGGTGCGGTGGGGGCCCGGTCCGGGGTCAGCCGGTGAGCGCCGCGCAGGGGTCGGCGGGCACCAGTCCCCGCCAGGGGCGGTCGGCCGAGGCGGCCACGGCGGTGAGGGCGTCGTCCATGCGCCGCAGCAGGCTCTCGGCGTAGGCCGCCGGGGCGTAGGCCGGGTCGAAGAGGACGGCCAGGTCCAGGGCGTCGCCGTTCTCCCGGGCCAGCAGGCCCAGGTCGACGGGGAGTTGGAAGAGCTGGCCGGTGAAGCCGGGGTCGAGCTGGTCGGTGCGCTCGACGACGCAGCCGCTCAGGCGCAGTCCCTGGACGGCGGGCAGGAAGTCGTAGAAGACGAACTGGGAGGCGGCGAAGAGGTCCGCGATGTGCGGGTGGGCTTGCGCCAGGGTGAGCAGGGAGGCGCTGTCGTGGCGCAGGGCCTCGTGCAGGTCGTGACCGGCGGCACGCAGGGCCTGGCGTGCCGTGAGGCCCGGGGACGGGGAGAAGCGGTGGCGCACGGGCAGGGCCTGGGCGTGCAGGCCGGCGGTGTGGGCGGTGCCTTCGGGGCGGGGCGCGCTGATGGCGAGCAGCAGTGTTTCGTCCTGTCCGGTGTCGGCGGCCACGGTGGCGGCGAAGAGCGCGTACAGGGCGCCGGCCAGGGTGAGGCGTTCGGCGCGGGCCAGCGCGCGGAAGGCCGTGGCGGTCGTCGCCGGGACGCGGCGGGTGCGCAGCAGCGTGTCGTGCGCGGTCTCCGCGTCCCGTACGGCGGGTGGGACGAGGTGGGTGGGGCGGGCGCCGGTGAGGCGGTCCGCCCAGAAGGCGACGTCTTCGGGGCGGGGCCGTTCGGGTGCGTTGAGCGCGCGGTAGTCGGTGGCGGGCAGCGCGGGCGCACGCCCCGCCAAGGCGTCGTCGTAGAGGGTGGAGAGCTGTCGTTCGACGAGGTTGAGGGAGCAGCCGTCGGAGGTGAGGTGGTGCAGGCGCAGGCCCAGGAGGTGGTCCTGCGGTCCGGCGCTGAGGAGGGTGGCGGCGAACACGCGCCCGCCGGCCGGGTCGAGGGGCGTGGTGGCGTCCAGTGCCGCCAGGCGCTCCTCGAGGCTGCCGGGCGCGGCCGGGTCGACGCGGTGCTGGTGCAGGACGCCGGGGCGGGCGGGCCCTACGGTCTGGTGCAGGTGGCCGGGGTCGCCGGTGAGGTGCACGGCGGTGCGCAGCGCGGGCTGGTGCCGTACGAGATGGTCGACGGCTCGTGCCAGGGCGCGGGTGTCGAGGGGGCCGCGGATGCGGTAGTGGCATGCGAGGGCGAAGCGCGGGGCGTGGCTCGGCAGGAGGCCGCCGGCCCGGTCGTCGTTGACGCGCAGGAACTGGTGGGTGGGGCTCGCGGCCAGCCGCGTCCCGGTCGGACCGGGGTCGATCAGGTCCTCCTGTGCGGCTCGCGGGGCGGGCACGGTGGCGGTCGCGGAGGTGAGGTGGGCGGCCAGGCGGGCGGGGGTGGGGTGGTGGAGGATGCTGTGGAACGGCAGGCGCAGTCCGAGGGCGTCGCCGATCTGGGTGGCGGCTCGTACCGCCGTCAGGGAGTCTCCGCCCAGTTCCATGAAGTCGTCGTCGAGGCCCACCCGGTCGAGTTGCAGGACCGTGGCCAGGATCGTGGCGATCGTCTGCTCCGTGGGCAGGTGCGGTGCCCGGTAAGGGGTGGTCAGGTGGGGGCGCTCCGGGGAGGGGGCGGGCAGGGCCGACCGGTCGAGCTTGCCGTTGCTCTTCGTGGGCAGCGCGGTCAGGAACGTGTAGTGGCTGGGCCGTTCGGGCTCGGGCAGGCGCGCGTCCGCCTGTTGGCGCAGGGCCGGCAGGAGCTCGTCGGCGGCCCGGGCGAGGACGTGCCGGTGCACGGGGGAATGAGGCGGTTCGCCGGGATGGGGCGGACGGGGCCAGCGGATGGCGACGGGTGCGTGCGCGCCGGTACCGGTGGTGTCATCGGTGTGCGTGTCCGGGGAGCGGGCGGGCAGGAACACCGCGTCGAAGGCGCCGTCGCGGTATCCGGCCGCGCGCGACAGGCGTAGGGGACGCCCCCACCGGGATGCCGCTTCCTGCAGTTCGCCGGGGTGGACGGCGTCGGCTTCCGCGCGGGCGGCCAGGTGGCGCAGGTCGCGGGCCGTGGCCGGGGCGGGGCCGTCGGCGGCGAGGGCGGCGCGTACGGCGCAGGCGCCCGCGGTCCGGCGGTTGGGCACGTGCACCAGGCCGATCGGGCCCGCTTCGGCCGCCAGCAGATCGTGCAGTGCGTCCATGCTGCCGGGCCAGGGCCGCCACCGGTCCACTTCGACGGCGGTCCCGGGCCGGCGGGGAAAGAGGACGGCGTCGTAGCGGAAGTCGTTCATCTCGTTGCGGGCACGGCCCGTGCGCGGCCGGACGTCGGCGTGTGCTGCTCCGCAGCGGGTGAACCAGCGGGGGTCGACCAGGAGGCTGGGGTCGAGGGCGACGCGGCGACGCCACTGCGCGCGCAAGTCTGCGAGCCGGGTGTCGTCGGCGGCGGCCCGCAGGACCACGGAGGCGTGGAAGGCGTCCTGCAGGGTGCGGTCCTTCACGTCACCGAAGACGGCCCGTCCGGCGGGTGCGGTCGCGGCCAGCGCCGCGCGCACGGTCCGGGCCAGGTGGTCGGGGCCGTGCAGATAGGGCGTGACGGAGTTGCACAGCACGAGGTCCATGCCGGTGCAGTCGCCGGTGTCGGCCACGTCTGCCCGCCTGAGTTCGACGTGGGACAGGCCCCTTTCCTCCAGCCGCTCGCGCAGCGCGGTCAGGGACTCGGCACTGGTGTCCACGCCCACGGCACGCGAGGCGGTCCTGGCGAGCCGCGTGAGGATCATGCCCGTACCGCATCCCAGGTCCAGCACGGTGTCGGGAGGGCCTTGCTCGGTGGCGAGGCGTACCGTGGCCGCGATCCACTCGTCCATCTCCGGCGCGGGCAGTGGTTCACCGGTATAGCTGCTGGTCCAGCCGGTACGTTCGTCGCTGAAGTCCAGGGCGCCGAACACCCGGCGCCAGTTCTCGTCGGCTTCCTCGGCGGCGCCGCGCTCGTCCCAGTGCGGGACCACGTGGGCCACCAGGCGGCCCTGGTGGGCGCTCACCGCCACGTCCCTCACGCCCTGGACCTGTCGTAGCACGCGGGCGACGCCGTCCGGTTCCACCCGGAAGCCGCGCACCTTCACCTGGGCATCGCGGCGGCCGAGCAGTTCCAGCCTGCCGTGCTCGTCGAGGCGGCCGAGGTCACCGGTGCGGTACATGCGCTGGTGGGGCCGCTGCGGGTCGGGGACGAAGCGTGCCGCGGTCAGTTCGGCGTCCCCGTGGTAGCCGTTCGCCAGGCCCACGCCCGTCACGCAGACCTCACCCGTCTCGCCGTCGGGGACCGGTCGCCCGTCCGCGTCCACCACGAGGACGGGTGTGCCCGGCAGGGCCGTGCCGACCGTGACGGGGTCGCCGGGGCGCAGTACGGCCGCGGTGCACCACACGGCCGCTTCGGTGGGGCCGTAGGCGTTGACGAACTGGACGCCCGGCATCTTGTGGTGGTGCTCGGTGACCAGGGTGCTGGGGCAGGGTTCTCCCGCGACCACGACCTGCCGCAGACGTGGTGAGGCCTGGTCCAGCCGTGGCAGCAGCGCGCTGTACAGCGAGGGGGTGAGCACGGTGTGGCTCGCCGGCCCCCGGGACAGGTGCGCGGCGAGTTCCCGCAGGGCGCGCTGCGGGTCGGGAGAGGTCAGCAGGACGTGCCCGCCCGACAGCAGCGTCCACCACACGCCCGGCAGGAACGCGTCCGTCGTCACCGGTGAGACAGCCGCCATGCACCGGACGGGGTCGGGGAACACCCGCGCGTACGCCCGCATGGTGTGTGCGATCGCGCGGTGTCCGACCGCCACGGGCTTCGGTCGTCCTGAGGTTCCGGAGGTGTGGATGATGTAGGCCACCGCTTCCGGCGGGGGGCCGGGCGCCGCCGGGTCGTGCGGGCACGCGGCGACGGCTTTCCGTACGGCCGGATCGTCCAGGTCGATCCTGCCGACGCCCCGGGGCAGGCGCTGGCCGGACAGGCCCAGCAGCCAGCGCGCGCCCACCCCGCCGATGAGGTCGGTGAGCCGGTCCGGTGGATCGTCGGCGTCCACCGGCACGTACACCGCTCCCGCCGCGAACACCGCCAGTTGGGCCACCAGCGCCCACGTCCCGCGGGGCGCCGCGCACGCCACCGGATCGCCTTGGCCGATGCCGCGCTCGCGCAGGTGACGGGCCCACCTGCCGGCCTCGCCGACGAGCTGCCCGTAGTCCAGCCGCGCTGTCGGGTCGGACACCGCTGTCGCGTGCGGCCGGCGTGCCGCGCGGGCACGCAGAAGGTCCCACAAGGTGGTGTCGGCCGCACCGGCCGAAGTGGCCGTGCTGTCCTGGCGTGCGCTGAAGATGTCCGTCACTTGTTTCTCTCCCGAGAAGAGGAGTTCACGTACCGCGCGCGGGGAATTGAAGAATGGGGACGCCATATGCGGGCATGGAAAAGCCGGTCGTGCCGCCGGTGTCGCGGCAGGCGTCAGGGGGGTGCTGTGGCGCGTTGAAAAGGGGTAACGAAAAAGGCAGTGAAAGGGCGGGGCGAAAAAGGGTAGCTTCTTGGCGATTCTTGGGTGTGCCCGGCGATTCTTGAGTGTGCCCGGCACCGGTGCATCACGCCTGGCACCCGATCGCGTTCACCGGCTGTCGCAGATGACATCTCCGCGGGGATTCCCGGACGCTGTGGTTCCCTAGGATGCCGGGACGTTGGGGAGACATTCCGCGGTGCGGTGCTTCAGGGGCGGCGCGCGACAGCGCCGGTGGGCGTTCTTGCTGGCTTCGCGCGAACGCCCCCCGGCCGCTTCGGATCAGGTCGATTCAGATCGCTTCAGGTCGGTTCAGGTCGGTTCAGGTCAGGTGGCCGAGGAACTGGCTTCCCACCGCGGTGAGGTCGTCACTGAGCAGGTACTGGGTCCACCCGTCGTGGAATTCCTCCCGGGAGACCCGTCCGTCGCCGTTGGCGTCCAGGCTCTCGCAGGTCGCCCTGGCCTCCGCGGGCGTGGACCCCAGGGCCTCGAGGTAGCGCTGGAAGTCGGCCGACGGCACGAGGCCGTCGTCGTCCGCGTCGATCGCACGGAACTCGGCGTCCAGCACGGCCCGGCAGCCCGCGACGACTTGCTCGCGCCGGCCCAGGGTCTCGGACATGGCGGCCTTGAACTCCTCGCGCGTGATGACGCCGTCCCCGTCGGCGTCCGCCGCTTCCACGAGTCGCTGCCACGCCTCGCGATAGGCGGTGAACAAGGCGTCGGCCTCGCTGGAGTCCTCTCGCACGTGTCCCGCGCGGATCACGGCTTGCCCCATGCGCAGGCAGTCGGCGAATTCCAGAACACCGTTTCCGTCGATGTCGAGACGGTCGAAGATCAGGTCGTACTTACGCTGTATCGAGGCTGCGGTCATGGCGGCACTCCCTCACGCGTTGTCGGACAGTAAGTGCTTGCGCCACCGAAAGCGGATGTAGTGATGACGCCAGCGCCTTTAGCCCGAAAGGGTGGTGCGGTATGCGCCATGTGAGTGACCTGCCGAAGGGTGACGTGGCTCGGGTGGCGCTTGGAGCCTGCTTCGACTGCCGAGACACATGAGGCGCCCGACGTTCATGCCTCTGCCTGGGAGCGTCGAGGGACGTACCCCAACGGCCCGTGCCTGACGAGGACTTCGGGCGGAAACGACCTGGCGCGAGGCGGAGCCCCCAGCCCCGTTCAGGACTGCGGGGCGTGGGCGGCGCGGACGCCTCTCACGCGGTCAAGTAGCCGTTGGCGCCGCGCTGTTGAGTGCTTCCTCGCGCCGTCTTCGCGTCAGAAACTTGGCGCATCCGCCTGACCGGGCAGGGTAGTTGATGTCCCGTGCGGCGATCGACCGGCCGGCCGGTGACACCGGCGTCGCCGGACGGGAGTTCAGCATCGACTGATCCGGCTCGGGCAGCCCTACGGCAAGACCGTGAACCTGCGCAGGCTCTGACCCGAGCCACCTGACAGGCTCTCCTCCTTCCGTGGGGGCTCGCTCGAAGGAGGAGAGCCGTCAGCAGGCACACCGCACCACGCGCCAACCGGTGGCCCTACCGGCGCGGGACCGTCCTGTTGAAGCCGCATGGCCCTGTCGCCGCGCGCACGGAGCGGCGATCCGACGCGCCGGGGTCCGCGCCCCCGTCGCCGTCAGGCGCCCGCCGCCACCGGCTGGTCCCGGCCGTCCCGGTGGATCGGGACGCGGGTGCCGGTGAGTGGCGCGCCCGTGCCGCCGTGCCGTGCCGCCACGATCTCGGCGGCGATGGACAGGGCGGTCTCCTCCGGCGTGCGGGCCCCGAGGTCCAGGCCGATCGGCGAGCGCAGCCGGGCCAGTTCGGCCTCCGTGACGCCCGCCGCGCGCAGGCGGCGGGCGCGGTCCTCGTGGGTCCGCCGCGAGCCCATCGCGCCGACGAACGCGACCGGCAGCCGCAGCGCCACCTCCAGGACGGGCACGTCGAACTTGGCGTCGTGCGTGAGCACACACAGCACCGTGCGGGCGTCCGTCGCGGTGCCGCGCAGATACCGATGCGGCCAGTCCACGACGACCTCGTCGGCCTCGGGGAAGCGGGCCCGGGTGGCGAAGACGGCCCGGGCGTCGCACACCGTCACGTGGTAGCCGAGCAGCTTGCCCGTGCGGACCAGCGCCGCCGCGAAGTCCACGGCACCGAACACGATCATGCGCGGGGGCGGGGTGCTCGACTCGACGAGCAGGGTCACCCCGCCCGGGCAGCGCGAGCCGTCCTCGGACACCTCGACGGTGCCGGTGCGGCCCGCGTCGAGCAGCGCGCGGGCCTCGGCCACCGCCGTGCGGTCCAGGGCCGCGCCACCGCCGAGGCCGCCCGCCGCCGAGCCGTCGCCGCGGACGAGCAGGGCCCGGCCGAGGAGTCCGGCGGGGCCGCGGGGCCCCCCGACGAGCGCGGCCGGCTCGTCGCGGGCGGCCCGGGCCAGGGCCTCGGTGACCGGCGCCCGGTCCGGGGCGTCGGCGGGGACGGGCACGACCAGGACCTGGAGGGTGCCGCCGCAGGTGAGGCCGACGGCGAAGGCGTCCTCGTCGCTGTAGCCGAACTCCTCCACCACCGCCTCGCCGTCCGCCAGCGCCCGCAGGCACAGGTCGTACACCGCGCCTTCCACGCAGCCGCCGGAGACCGAGCCGACGGCGGTGCCGTCGCTGTCGACGGCGAGCGCGGCGCCGGGGCCGCGCGGGGCGCTGCCGCCGACGGCCACCACGGTGGCCACGGCGAACGAGCGCCCCTCGTCGGCCCAGCGCCGCAGCGTGCCGGCGATGTCAAGCACGGTCCGGCCCGCCGTCGGCCGTGCCCGTCGGGCCCGCGGTGTCCGGGGCCCCTGCCGCGCCCGTCGGGCCCGCGGTGTCCGGGGCCCCCGCCGCTCCCGCCGCGCCGAGGACCCGGTCCGGCCGGATCGGCAGGTTCCGGTGGCGGACGCCGGTGGCGTGCCACACGGCGTTGGCGATCGCCGCGGCCGCGCCGACGATGCCGATCTCGCCGATGCCCTTGATGCCGACGGGGTCCTCGTCGTCCGCGTCCTCGACCCAGTCCGCCTCGATGCGCGGTACGTCGGCGTGCGCGGCGAAGTGGTAGCCCGCCAGGTCGGGGCCGACGTGCGTACCCGACGCCGCGTCCCGGACCGCCTCCTCGTGCAGCGCCATCGACAGGCCCCACGTCATGCCGCCGACCAGCTGGCTGCGGGCGGTCAGCGGGTTGATGATCCGGCCGGCGGCGAAGATGCCGAGCATCCGGCGGACCCGTACCTCGCCGGTGGCGACGTCCACGGCGACCTCGGCGAACTGCGCGCCGTAGGAGTGGCGCTCCTTCTGCGCGAGCGCGGCGAGCACGTCGCTGGTGTCCGAGCGCGCCGTGAGGCCCTCCTCCGGTACGGCGCCGCCGAGGGCCAGGCGTTCGCGCAGCTCGCGCGCCGCCAGGAGCACCGCCCAGCCCCAGGAGCGGGTGCCCATGGAGCCGCCGGCGAGCCAGGCCTGGCCGAAGTCGCTGTCCGCGATGCGTACGCGTACCCGGTCCGGCGTGACCTCCAGCGCGTCCGCGGCGATCTGGGTGAGCGCGGTGCGGGCGCCGGTGCCGACGTCCGCCGCGGTGATCCGTACGGTGAAGGTGCCGTCGGGCTCCGCCGTCACGGCCGCCGTGGTCGGGGCCGCGCCGACGAAGAACGTGGACGCCGCCATGCCGGTGCCGACGAGCCAGCGCCCGTCGCGGCGCGTGCCGGGGCGCGGGTCGCGACCGTCCCAGCCGAAGCGGCGGGCGCCCTCGCGGTAGCAGGCGAGGAGGTTGCGGCTGCCGAACGGCAGGCCGGAGACGGGCCCGACGGCGGGTTCGTTGCGCTCGCGCAGCGCGATCGGGTCGACGCCGCACTTCTCGGCGAGCTCGTCGAGGGCGCACTCCAGGGCGAAGGAGCCCGGTGCCTCGCCGGGCGCCCGCATCCAGGTGGGCGTCGGCACGTCGAGGGGCACCAGCCGGGTGACGGAGTGGTGGGCGTCGGCGGCGTACATCGACCGCCCGAACCCGGCGCTCGCCTCGACGAACTCGAACAGCTTCGACGTGACGCCGTGGGCCTCGTGGCCGAGGGCGCGCAGCCGTCCGTCGGGGTCGGCGCCGAGCCGCACGCGCTGGGTCGTGGGGCTGCGGTAGCCGACCACCGAGAACATCTGCCGCCGCGTCAGGGCCACGCGCACGGGCCGGTCGAGGACCGTCGCCGCCATCGCGGCGCCCACCTGGTGCGGCCGTACGCCCTTGCAGCCGAAGGCGCCGCCGACGTGCTCGGACCGCACCCGCACCGAGGCCACGTCCAGCGAGAACAGGTGGGCCAGCTCCTCGGCGACCCACCGGCTGCCCTGGTTGGAGTCGACGACTTCGAGCCTGCCGCCGTCCCAGCGGGCGGTGGCCGCGTGCGGCTCCATCGCGTTGTGGTGCTCCTCGGGCGTGGTGTACCGCTCGTCCACCACGACGGCCGACGCCGCGAGTTCGGCCTCCAGGTCGCCCTTGACGGCCTCGTTGGGCCGGCCCATCACGTTCTCGGGCGTGTACGCCGCCGCGTGCCCGGGGTGGAAGCCGATGTCGTGCGGCTGGGTCTCGTACCGCACCTGGAGCGCCTCGGCGGCCTCCCTGGCCTGCTCGGACGTCTCGGCGACCACGAGGGCGACGGGCCAGCCCGCGTAGGGCACGCGGTCGTGCTGGAAGAGGCCGACGACGGGGTCGGGCGGCCCGAGGGTGCCCACGTACTCCGTCTCGACGCGGGGCGCGTTGCCGTGGTGGAGGACGGCGAGCACGCCCGGCATGCGCAGCACCGGTCCGGTCTCGACGGCGACGACGCGGCCGCGGGCGACCGTGGAGAGGACGAGCCAGCCGTGGGCGAGTTCACCGAAGGGGATCTCGCTCGCGTAGCGGGCGGCGCCGGTGACCTTGTCCCGGCCCTCGATCCGGGTGTGCCCGGTGCCGACGGCTCCGGGCGCCGCCGTGCCGCGGGTGGCGGTGGTCATCGGCCGGCCTCCTCGGCGAGTTCGGTCAGGACGGCGACGACGAGGTTGCGCATCAGGGTCACCTTGTATCCGTTGTCGGGCAGCGGCTCGGCGGCCGCGAGTTCGGCGTCCGCGGCGGCGGCGTACGCCTCGGCGGTCGCCGGGCCGCCGGTCAGCGCCCGCTCGGCGGCACGCGCCCGCCAGGGCCGGGACGCCACCGCGCCGAAGGCGAGCCGGACGTCGTGCACGCGGCCGTCGCGCACGTCGAGCGCGGCGGCGAGCGAACCGATCGCGAAGGCGTACGAGGCGCGTTCGCGCACCTTGCGGTAGCGGGAGCGGGCGGCGACCGGCGCGGGCGGCAGCGTGACGGCGGTGATCAGCGCCCCGGTGGGCAGCGCGGTCTCCGCGTGCGGGGTGTCCCCCACCGGCAGGTAGAAGTCCGCGAGCGGCACCTCGCGGGGGCCGTCGAGGGTCTCGTAGGCGACGACCGCGTCGAAGGCGGCGAGGGCCACGCCCATGTCCGAGGGGTGGACGGCCACGCAGTGCTCGCTGGCGCCGAGGATGGCGTGATTGCGGTGCTCGCCGCGCAGGGCGGCGCATCCGCTGCCGGGCGTCCGCTTGTTGCAGGGCCGCGCCAGGTCGGTGAAGTAGGCGCAGCGGGTGCGCTGCAGGAGGTTGCCGCCGACCGTGGCCATGTTCCGCAACTGGCCGGAGGCGCCGGCGAGTACGGCCTGCGTCAACGCGGGGTAGCGGCGGCGGACTTCGGGGTGGGCGGCCAGGTCGCTGTTGCTGACGGTGGCGCCGATCCGCAGGCCGCCGTCGGCGGTCGGCTCGATCCGGTCCAGCGGCAGCCCGGCGAGGTCGACGAGGCGCTCGGGACGCTCCACGCCCGCCTTCATCAGGTCGACGAGGTTGGTGCCGCCCGCGAGGAAGCGGGTGCCGTCATCGGCGCCGTGCAGGGCGAGGGCGCCGGAGACGTCGGGCGCGCGCAGATAGCCGAACTCCCTCACGCCAGGGCCTCCTTGGCGGTGCCGGCGGGTATGTCGTCCCCGGTGTCGGGGGCGTCGGCGGCGGTCGCGTCCCGGTCGGCCGCGGCGGCGCGCTCGACCGCCCGCACGATGGACACGTAGGCGCCGCACCGGCAGAGGTTGCCGCTCATCCGCTCCCGGATCTCCTCGGGGGTCAGCGGCGGCACGCCCGCCTCGGGCCGTACGTCGTCGGTCGCGGCGCTGGGCCAGCCCGCCGCGTGCTCGTCGAGCACCGCGAGGGCCGAACAGATCTGCCCGGGCGTGCAGTACCCGCACTGGAAGCCGTCGAGGTCGAGGAAGGCCTGCTGCACCGGGTGGAGCCGGTCGCCGTCGGCCACGCCCTCGATGGTGGTGATCTCGCGTCCCTCGGCGGCCACCGCGAGCTGCAGGCAGGAGACGGCGCGGCGCCCGTCGACGAGGACCGTGCAGGCGCCGCACTGGCCCTGGTCGCAGCCCTTCTTCGTGCCGGTCAGGTCCAGGCGCTCGCGCAGTGCGTCGAGCAGGGTGGTGCGGTGGTCGACGGGCAGGGTGTGTTTCTCGCCGTTGACGGTCAGGGTGACGACGCTGTGGGTCGCCGTGGGGGCTGGAGCCATGGTCAAGCCTTCTTTCGCGTACGCGGAGGTGGCGCGCGGCGCAGCGGGACGCGCTGGAGCCGGTGGCGCTCGGCGTGCTGGGACGTGCTTGGACGTGCTCGGGCCGGGCGTGCCCGGGCCGGTGGTGCTTCGGCGTGGTGCTTCGGCGTGGTGCGAGGACGAGCTGGTCGGGCGCGTTCGAACGGGCGGGACGTGCTCAGGGGTGGTGCGCGGTCACGGGTGCGGCCCGCGGGCGAGGGTGGCGCGCGGGCGCCGGGCCGGCCACCGGCCCGGTCGGACAGGTCGTGCGAACAGGGCGTACGAGCAGGGCGCGCGGACGCCGGGCGGGCGCCGCGGGGGCGTCCGGCCGGCCGGTGTCCCGCTATGGTGATCCCAAGCGGACACCTGTCCGATGACTCCGAACCTAACGGACACCTGTCCGCTTGAGCAAGGCCGGACGGCCCGGGCCCGGAAGGACGAGGGGTGCACGAGAAAAGGAACGCGCCACTGCGGTCGGACGCGCAGCGGAACCGCGAACGCATCCTGCAGGTCGCCCTCGTGGAGCTGACCCGGGCGGCGGACACCCCCCTGAGCGCCATCGCGAAGAAGGCGGGCGTGGGGCAGGGCACCTTCTACCGCAACTTCCCGAACCGCGAGGCGCTCATCCTTGAGGTCTACCGCTACGAGGTGGAGCAAGTGGCCGCCACCGCGGCCCAGTTGCTGGCGGACCGCGCCCCGGACCAGGCCCTGCGGGAGTGGATGGACCGCCTCGCCCGCTACTCCATGACGAAGGCGGGCCTGGCCGAGGCCATGGGCAAGGCCACCGCGTACGGCAGCTTCGTCGCCCTCGGGCACGGCCCGCTCACTTCGGCCATCACGCTCCTGCTGCGCGCCAACGACGAGGCGGGCACCATCCGGCCGGGCCTGACCTCCGACGACTTCCTGCTCGCCATCGCGGGCCTGTGGCACATCGACCCGTCCGGCGACTGGCAGGCACGCGTGGACCAGCTCCTGGACATCGTCATGGACGGGCTGCGGGCGGGGGCGCCGGGGCGCCACTGAGCGGGACGGACCGCCGCTCCGGTGCCCGCCTGGGAGCCCACCGCGGCCAACGGCCGCTCACCCCAGGAAGCTCAGCCGCACCTGCCGGTCCGGGTTGTCCTTGTTCGTGTCGACCAGGCACACCGACTGCCACGTGCCCAGCTCCAGCCTGCCGCCGACGACGGGGAGCGTGGCGTGCGGGGCGACCAGGGCGGGGAGCACGTGGTCGCGGCCGTGGCCGGGGCTGCCGTGGCGGTGCTGCCAGCGGTCGTCGGCCGGGAGCAGGGTGTGCAGGGCGGCGAGCAGGTCGCGGTCGCTGCCCGCGCCGGTCTCAAGGACGGCCACGCCGGCAGTCGCGTGGGGCACGAAGACGTTGAGGAGGCCGTCGCCGCCGCGGGCCGCCTCGGCCAAGAAGGTGGCGCACTCGTCGGTGAGGTCGACGACCGTCTCCTGCGAGCCGGTCGTGATGTTCAGGATGCGGGTGGTGAAGGCATCGGACATACGTCCCATCCTGCACCACCGCGCGGCCTCCGACCCCGTCGGACACCACCCCGCCTTCCACCTGGCGGGACGGCGCGTCCGGTCCGCGAGACACCATTGACCGCGCGTCGCCGAGATCGCTACGTTCTGCCGCATGTCGCGTTCAGCCCTGCTCACTTCGCGCGGTCACATCGACCTGCTGCGGGTGGCCTCCGCCGCGTGTCGCCGCGGCTGCTGACGCCCTCTCACCCGAACCGGACGGCTGCGCGTACAGCACGTACAGCACATACGCCGTAGCGTCCGCCCACGGTCCCGACGCTCCCCGCGGGCGTCCGTAGACCACTGCGGCACGCGAGCACGTCGGCACGTCAGCTCGTCGGTCCTCGGCCCTCGGTCCGTCGGCCCGTCGGCCCGCCCGTACGGTCCCCCGCGCCTGCCCCACGGTCCGCACGCCGCTCGTACGCCGTGACTCCGCTGCGGCGGCCGCGGCGCGGTGCCGCCGTCCACGGCCGGGCCGGGCCGTCCGCCGGGCCGAGCCGCACCGCAGCCCCGCCCCAGTGTCCCCGCCTTACTGCCTTCCCCCTTCCCGCTTCCCGCCGCCGGGAGCCGTCCGCCCTGGAGTGCCATGAGCATCAGCCATGCCCCACCGTCGCCTCCTTCACCCGACATATCCGGTCAAGGCACCCAGGAGGTCCCGGACGTCGGGGCCGTCCCGCCGCCGCCCGAACTCGTCGCCCTCGTGCCCGCCTCCGCCCGCCGCGCCCGTGTCCCCCGCTGGCTGCGCCGCACCACCGGCCCCCTGCTGCTGCTCGTCCTGTGGCATCTGCTCAGCGTCGGCGGCGTCCTGAGCGACGACGTGCTGGCCTCCCCGGGCACCATCGCGCGGGTCGCGGGGAACCTCGTCGAGGACGGGTCGCTGCCCTCGGCCATGGGGGTCTCCCTGCAGCGTGTCGCCGTCGGCCTGCTGCTCGGGACCCTCGTCGGAACCGGACTCGCCCTCGTCTCCGGCCTGTTCCGGATCGGCGAGGACCTTGTCGACGCGAGCGTGCAGATGCTGCGGACCGTGCCGTTCGTCGGGCTCATCCCGCTGTTCATCATCTGGTTCGGGATCGGCGAGACGCCCAAGCTCGCCCTCATCACGCTCGGCGTCTCCTTCCCGCTGTACCTCAACGTGTACGCGGGCATCCGGGGCGTCGACACCCAACTCATCGAGGCGGGCGAGTCGTTGGGGCTCTCCCGCTGGGGGCTCGTACGGCACGTGGTCCTGCCGGGCGCGCTGCCCGGCGCGCTGACCGGGCTGCGGTACTCCCTCGGCATCGCCTGGCTCGCCCTGGTCTTCGCCGAGCAGATCAACGCCGACGCGGGCATCGGCTTCCTGATGGTCCAGGCCCGGGACTTCCTGCGGACCGACGTCATCGTCGTCTGCCTGATCGTCTACGCCTTCCTCGGCCTCCTGGCCGATCTCGCCGTCCGCACTCTCGAAAGGCTGCTGCTGCAATGGCGACCGACGTTCACCGGCCGGTGACCACCGCGGCGCCCGCCGCCGTCCGCGTCGACGGGCTCACCCGCGCCTTCGACGGCCGGGCCGTCATCGACGGGCTGCGCCTGGACGTGCGGCCCGGCGAGTTCGTGGCGCTGCTCGGCCGCAGCGGCTGCGGCAAGTCCACGCTGCTGCGCGTCCTCGCCGGGCTCGACCGCGAGATCGAGGGCACCGTCCTCGTGCCCCGCCGCAAGGCCGTGGCGTTCCAGGCGCCGCGCCTGATGCCCTGGAAGCGGGTGTGGCGCAACGTGGTGCTCGGCCTGCCCGGCAAGCCCGAACGGGCCGTCGCCGAGCGGGCTTTGGACGAGGTCGGGCTCGGCCACCGGTCCCGCGCCTGGCCCAAGACGCTGTCCGGCGGCGAGGCCCAGCGCGCCTCCCTGGCCCGCGCGCTGGTGCGCGAGCCCGACCTGCTGCTCCTGGACGAGCCGTTCGGCGCCCTCGACGCGCTGACCCGGGTGCGGGCGCAGCGGCTCGTCGGCGAGCTGTGGCAGCGGCGGGGCTGCGCCGTCCTGCTCGTCACGCACGACGTGGAGGAGGCGGTGCTGCTCGCCGACCGGGTCCTCGTCATGGACCGGGGCGTGATCGCGCACGAGCAGCGCGTCGACCTCGACCGGCCCCGGGACATCACCGACCCCCGCTTCGCCGCCCTGCGCGCCGGGCTCCTGGAACGCCTCGGCGTCGAAGCGCCCGCCCCTGCCACCGCTCCCGCCACCGTCCACGCCCCGGCCCACACCCCCGCCCGCACCGCCACCTGACCGGCCTCCCCCGCCGAGCCCGTGACGTACGCACAGAACGGACACGCCCCCATGCGACGACGCCTCGCCCCTGTCCTGCTCCTCCCCCTGGCGCTGGCCCTCGCCGCCTGCTCCGGGACGTCCTCGGCCACCTCGTCGACCGGCGGCGGCGGACGTACCGACGGCAAGGGGTCGCTGACCCTCGCCGTCGGTGACCAGCGCGGCGGTTCGGAGGCCGTGCTCCGCGCCGCCGGCGAGCTCGACGACCTGCCGTACCGGATCAAGTGGTCGACGTTCACGTCCGGGCCGCCGCTCCTGGAAGCCGTGAACGCCAAGGCCGTGGACATCGGCGCGGTCGGCAACACGCCACCGGTGTTCGCCGCGGGCGCCGGCTCGAGGATCTCGGTGGTGGCCGCGGCCCACGGCACCGCGCGCGGCGAGGCCATCGTCGTACCGAAGGACTCCGGGCTGCGGCGGACGGCCGATCTGAAGGGCAGGTCGGTCGCCGTGGCGCAGGGGTCGTCCGCGCACTACCAGCTCGTCGCGTCGCTGCGGAAGGCCGGGCTCACGCTGAAGGACGTCGACGTCACGTACCTGCAACCAGCCGACGCGCTCGCCGCGTTCACCGGCGGCACCGTCGACGCCTGGGCGGTGTGGGACCCGTACACCTCGCAGGTCCTGCGCGGCGGCAAGGCGCGGGTCCTCACCGACGGCGAGGGCCTCGTCAACGGCCTGAGCTTCCAGGTGGCGGCGCCCGGCGCGCTGAAGGACAAGAAGAAGGCCGCCGCCGTCGGCGACTACCTGCGCAGGCTGCGCAAGGCCCAGGACTGGGTCTTCCGGCACCCCGAGGCGTGGGCGAAGGTCTGGTCGAAGGACACCGGACTGCCGTACGAGGTCGCCCTCGACGCGGTCAAGCGCACCCACGGCACGCGCGTCCCGGTCGCCGTGGACCGTGCCGCCGTCGCCTCCGAGCAGGCCATCGTCGACACCTTCGCCGAGCTGAAGCTCATCCCGCGCCGCGTCGACTTCGCCGACTTCGCCGACGACCGGTTCAACGGCTCGCTGCCGCCCTCGACCACCAAGCCCCGCACCTACCCCCGTACGCCCGAGGAGTCCTGACCATGACCGTCCACCTGCACTGGTTCCTGCCGACCGGCGGCGACGGCCGCACCCTCGTCGACCGGCACGCCTACACCGACGGCGGCATCACCCGCTCCCGCGTCACCCCGGTCAGCGGCGTGCGCGCCCCCGACATCGCGTACCTCGCGCAGATCGCCAAGGCCGCCGAGCAGCTCGGCTTCGAGGCCGTGCTGACGCCGACGGGCACCTGGTGCGAGGACGCCTGGCTGACGACGGTCGCCCTGGCCCAGCACACCGAGCGGCTCAAGTTCCTGGTGGCGTTCCGGCCCGGCGTGCTCTCCCCCGTGCTCGCCGCGCAGATGGCGGCGACGTACCAGCGCGTCACGCGCGGGCGCCTGCTCCTGAACGTGGTGACGGGCGGCGACTCGACCGAGCAGCGGCGCTTCGGCGACCACGTGGACCACGACCGCCGGTACGCCCGCACCGACGAGTTCCTGTCGGTGGTCCGCGGCGTGTGGGGCGGCACCCCGTACGACTTCGACGGGAGGTACTACCAGGTCGAGGGCGGTCTGACCGCGCTGCCGCCGGACCCGCTGCCGGAGCTGTTCTTCGGCGGCTCGTCGGCCGCGGCGGGCCCGGTCGCGGCCCGCCACGCGGATGTGTACCTGACCTGGGGCGAGCCGCCGGAGCAGGTGAGGCAGAAGCTCGACTGGATCCGGGGGCTCGCCGAGGCGGAGGGGCGCACGGTCCGCTTCGGCATCCGCCTGCACAGCATCTCCCGCGACTCGGCACGGGAGGCGTGGGCCACCGCGCGGCGCCTCCTCGACGACCTCGACGCCGACACGGTCGCCGCCGCGCAGGAGGCACTGGGCCGCAGCGAGTCGGTCGGCCAGCAGCGCATGCTCGCCCTGCACGGCGGCTCCCGCGACGACCTGGAGATCGCGCCGAACCTGTGGGCGGGCGTGGGCCTGGTGCGCGGCGGCGCGGGCACCGCGCTCGTGGGCAGCCACGCCGAGGTCGCCGACCGCATCGAGGAGTACCACGCGCTCGGCGTGGAGCACTTCATCCTCTCCGGCTATCCGCACCTGGAGGAGGCGTACTGGTTCGGCGAGGGCGTCGTCCCCGAGCTGGCGGCGCGCGGGCTCCTGTCCCGCATCCCCGCCGCCCCGCTCGCCGGCGTCCCCGCCGCGAACGGCCGCCCGGCGTCGGCACCGGGCGGGGCTCCGCTGCTGGTGGCCGGGGGCCGCTGAGCCGCTGAGCCGGTCGCTGAGCCGCGGGAAGATCCCGCACCCCGGCATGGTTGGTAGAAACGTGAACGATATCGGGGTGCGGGACGCGGACGTGACGGACACAGGTGTGACGGATGTGGACGTGGTGGTCGTGGGCGCCGGGCAGGCGGGCCTGTCCAGCGCCTACCACCTGCGGCGCAAGGGGTTCGAACCGGGGCGGGACTTCGTCGTCCTGGACCACGCGCCCCGGCCGGGCGGCGCGTGGCAGTTCCGCTGGCCCTCACTGACGTACGGCAAGGTGCACGGCATGCACGCGCTGCCGGGCATGGAGCTGACCGGGGCGGACCCCGCCCGACCGTCGTCGGAGGTGATCGGGGAGTACTTCGCCGCGTACGAGGACCGCTTCGGCCTGCGCGTACGGCGTCCCGTGGACGTGCGCCGCGTACGCGAGGGCGACGGCGGGCGGCTGCGCGTCGAGACCTCGGCGGGGACCTGGGCCACGCGCGCCCTGATCAACGCGACCGGCACCTGGGACCGGCCCTTCTGGCCGCGCTACCCGGGCCAGGAGACGTTCCGCGGCCTGCAGGTGCACACGGCGGGCTACCCCGGGCCCGAGGCGTTCCGCGGGAAGCGCGTCGTCGTGGTGGGCGGCGGCGCCTCCGGCACCCAGCACCTGATGGAGATCGCCCCGTACGCCGCCCGGACGTGGTGGGTGACGCGGCGGCCGCCCGTGTTCGCCGAGGGGCCCTTCGACGAGGAGCGCGGGCGGGCCGCCGTGGCCATGGTCGAGGAGCGGGTGCGGCGGGGCCTGCCGCCGCTGAGCGTGGTGTCGGTGACCGGGCTCGCCGTCACGGACGCGGTGCGCGAGGCCCGCGCGCGGGGCGTGCTGGACCGCCTGCCGATGTTCGACCGGATCACCCCCACCGGCGTGGAGTGGGGCGACGGGCGGCGGATCGAGGCCGACGTGATCCTGTGGGCGACCGGCTTCCGCGCGGCCGTCGACCACCTGGCGCCGCTGCGGCTGCGGGAGCCGGGCGGCGGCATCCGCCTGGACGGTACGCGGGCGGCCGCCGACCCGCGCGTCCACCTCGTCGGGTACGGGCCCTCGGCCAGCACGATCGGCGCGAACCGCGCGGGACGCGCGGCGGTACGGGACATCGTGCGGCTGCTCGGGGACGGGTCGGTGGCCGTGCCCGGGCCGAGGGCTCGGGTGGCCGGCGCGGAGGTGCCGGTACCGGCCTGAGGCGGGCGAGACGGCCGGGACAGGTGTGCGAGACAGCCGAGTCAGGCGTGGGACGGACGGCCGGGTCAGGCGTGGGACGGGGTCGGCGGCCTGCGGCGGCGGCTTCCGTCCGGCGGCACCGCGAGCGCGTCGCGCAGGCGGGGCACGACGGTGAAGCAGTCGGCCACGCCCGCGAGGCGCATCACCTTGCGGTGGAAGGGGTCCTGCAGAACCACGGTGAGGCACAGCTCCCGGCGGCGGGTGGCGTTGCGCGCCTGGCACAGCAGGGACAGGCCGCCGCAGTCTAGGAACGTCACGTCGCTCAGGTCCAGGATCACGTCGTGGCGGCAGGTGAGCGTCAGCTCGGCGAGGCGGCCCGTGAGCCGCTCGGTGGCGTAGATGTCGAGCTCTCCCCAGAGCGTGATGACCAGCCGCTCCTGCCGCACCCGGGCGTGGAGACCGAAGGGAGGACTGTCGTCGTGCATCGTTCCCCCTCGTGGCGCCCTGCGCGCGGATTCGGGGTGCGGCGGCCCGGCGCCCCCCGGCCCGGATCGGACCGGCCGGGGCTCGTGAACCCACCACAGTGATTGCGGTATGCGGTGATTGCGGTCTGTGCGGTGAACTGTCTCGCCACCGGGGGCACGCGCGGCGCGGTGGTGCCTATGGCATACCCGACAGGCGCAAGATAATGCAACTCCTCTGCATTAAACCGGGGTTGGCCGATGCGGCCGGGCTCCGGCGCACGCCGCCGGGCGGGGGGCGCCGACCGCCGTCGCGGCACCGCTGTCGCGCCTGGTCCGGGCCGGGTCACCGGTCGGCCGGGCGGTGCGGTGCCGCTGTCGGCGGTGGCGTCACAGTGTGTGGAGAAGTTTGTTCGGCTCCACCGGCGGGGTGCCCTGCAGAACGCCGGTGGTGGCGTTGTCGATCAGGTGCCACTTGACCTGGGCGGGGGTGTCCGCGGGCCGGAGGGCGAGGCGGAGCGCCGCCGCGCCGGCCGCGTGGGCGGCCGCCATCGACGTACCGCTGACAGTACGGACGGAGGTGTCGCTGTCGTGCCACGCGGAAGAGATCTGCACGCCGGGTGCGAACAGGGATACGCACGAGCTGTAGTTCGAGGAGGAGGCCCGCCGGTCGGTGCGGTCGACGGCGCCGACGGTGATCACCTCGGGGAGGCGCGCGGGCGACGTGGAGCAGGCGCCGGTGGAGGTGCCCGCGCTGCCGGCCGCCGCGGTGTAGGTGACGCCGGAGCGGACCGAGGAGCGTACGGCGTTGTCGAGGACGCCGTCGGCCGGGCCGCCCAGGCTCATGTTCGCCACGGCCGGCCGCGCGGCGTGCGCCGTCACCCAGTCGACCCCGGCGATGACGCCCGACGTGGTGCCGGAGCCCTGGCAGTCGAGGACCCGCACCGCGACCAGCCGGGCCTCTTTGGCGACGCCGTGGGTGCGGCCCGCCGCGATGCCGCCGACGTGGGTGCCGTGGCCGTTGCAGTCGACACCGTTCCGGCCGTCGCCCACGGTGTCGACACCGACCGAGGCGCGCCCGCCGAAGTCCTGGTGCGTGGTGCGCAGCCCGGTGTCGATGACGTGGATGCGGACGCCGGGAGCCGTGGTGCGGTACGTGTAGCTGCCGGACAGCGGCAGTGCGCGCTGGTCGACGCGGTCCAGGCCCCAGGGCGGGTTCGGCTGGGTCCCGTCGGCGGCCGCCGGGGCGAGGCGCACGCGGGTGTCCTGGTGGACGGACGCGACCCGCGGGTCGGCGGCGACGCGCGCGGCCCGCGCCCTGCTCATCGTGGCGGAGAAGCCGCGCAGCGCGGCCCGGTACACGTGCCCGAGACGTGTACCGCCGCCCTGCCCCAGCAGCTCACGCGCCACGCCGGGCACGTCACGGCCCCGCGTGTCCTTCAGGACGACGATCCACCCGTCCGGCACGGCGCTCTCCCCGGCCCCGGCGAGACGCAGCGCGCCCGCCGGGCCCGTCGGGGCGGCCCCGGCCGCGGACGCGCCGCCGACTGGGAGACCGGAGGCGAGGACGAGCGCGGACAGCACCGCGACGGCACGGGTGCGGGAGGGACGTGTCATGGCTGCACCTCTTCTGCTTCCTCGTGGGGGTGAGGGTCCCGGGGGGCGGGAGCGGCGGGGGTGGGCGAGGGGGATTGCCGCCCGGGGCAGGGGGTACCCGGCGACGGTGGTCCGCCGGATGGTCGGCCGGCGGGCCACGTCTGCGACATGCCGCCAGGGCTGGGCGGGGTCGCCCTCCGCCGGTCACCACGTCGGCGGGGGGACGCCGGAACGACAGGCGCGGCGGCATCGTTCAGCGCCGCAACACCGGATGCGGCGGCGCCGTTCAGCACCGCCGCACCAGATGAATCGCCCACCTGTTCTCTGGACCGCCCTGCTTTCGCTCGCGCCCCGCAGATGCGGTGATGGCTCATCCGCTCCCCTCCCTTCCCTGGCTCTCTCGACGGAACATCGCTGGAGAGTCATGGAAGCGTCGATGCGCGATGCCATCAACGGTGTGCGGAGTTCCGCGGATGCATTCCGGCCTGTGCCGGTGCGCCTGCGGAGAACCACTCGGTGGTCGTCCTCAGTCGGTCATGTACCGATGCCGGGCCATACCCCATAGAGGGCGACGACCGCCGAGACGGCGGACGCCACGACGGGCGTCCACAGTCGGATGGCCCGGGTTCGGGCGCCGCGTCGCCTCCTGATGCATGTACGGCACGGGGGCCGTTCCCTATTGTGCATCTGCCCCTCCCGTTGACTCCGTCCGTGCGTTGCCTACGGGGAACAGGCTGCGTCCACTGGGTTCCCGCAGTCACGGGAATGCGCTACCGAGGAGGCGGGAGTCGCAGGTCACCGCCTTACGCCCAGTCCGGCGGCACGTGCCTGGACGATCAATTCCATGCGATCGTTCACTCCGAGTTTGGCCTTGATGTCGGTCAGCGCGTTCTCGACGCGCTTGGTGCTGATGCCCAGGTGGGCGGCGGCACTGGCTGTGGTCTGCCGCGGTGTGGCGATGATGTCGAGGATGTCCCGTTCTCTCGGGGTCAGTTGCGGGAAGGCGGTTTCGCGCCGAGCCGTCCGCAGTTCGTCGAACCAAGGACGCATGCGGGCTGTGTCGGACAGATTGAAGATCCATGCGCCTGCGGCGACGTCGCGGACCGCTCGGACGATCTGTGTGACGTCGCCCGCCTTCATGAGGAAGCCCGATGCCCCGGCGCGCATGGCGGCCATGACATTGAGGTCCTCCTCATACTCGGAATGGACGAGCACCTTTGTCCCGAGTCCTGCCCGTTGGATCTCCTGAGTGGCCCACAGGCCGCTGCCGTGCGGCATCCGGACGTCCATCACGACGACGTGCGGGCGGAGCTTCAAGGTCTGCTCAACGGCTTCGTGGCCGTCACAGGCTTCGCCCACTACGGTGATGTCGGCGTCGGACTCAAGGAGCACGCGCAATCCGTACCGGGTGAACGCGTGGTCGTCCGCGATCACTACGCGAATCTGCTGTTCCACTACGTGGTACCGCCCTTCGCCACCAAGTCGTCGTCCTGCGTGGCTGTGCCGAGCAGGGTGAGCGGCAGTCGGGCCACCACCTCAGTGCCTCCACCGTCGCGTGTGCGCACGTCACAGGTACCGCCGATCTCGGCAGCACGTTCCCGCATGGACCCCAGGCCCACGCCCGGACGGAACAGTTCCGGCAGGCCGCAGCCGTCGTCGGCGACCGTCAGGACGAGTGCCTCACCCGACGCGACGCTCACCCAGCAGGTGTCGGCACGGGCGTGCCTGACGGTGTTGCCCACCGCCTCGGCGATGATCCAGTAGGCAGCCTCCTCCACCGCCGCCGGCAACCGTAGCGGCCCGTCGGAGAACCGCACGTCCGTGGTCAGGGGCACCCGCTCCAGGTAGGCGAGGACGGCGTCCCGCAGCCCGAGCTGGTCGGCGGGCGACCTCAGCCCCACCGAGATGCGCCGGAGGTCTTCCGTTCCCCGACGGATGTGGTCCAAGGCGGTGGTCAGCAGGTCTTGCGTGGCGTCGGGGTCACCGCGCAGCTTCGTGAGGGCGGCTTGCAGAGTCCAGGTGGCACCGGTGAGAACCGGCCCGACCCCGTCGTGCAGGTCCCGGGCCAGTCGTCGGCGTTCCTCGGCGGCAGCCGCGACCGCCCGCTCCTGCGCCTGCCCCAGGGTCAACGAGAGCTGGACGACGGACGCGGCTTGGGCGATGTGCCGGGCCACGTCGCCCAACAGCCGCATGTCCGCCGATGAGAAGTGCTCCTTGGCATCTCTGGCACCGACGAGCAGGACGCCGATCTCCTCACCCCGATGCACCAGAATGAGCTCCAACAACGGCCGGACCTCCGTTCCGTGGGCCGCTACGCGGGTCCGTTGAACGCCTGTTGTTGTCGTCTGGTCCAGCTCAATGGCCACGTAAGGCACGTGCAGAGCATCAGCCACGACCGCTGCGGCCTCCGGAAGCACTTTCTGCGGATCACTTGTTGTCTCCAGACGTCGACCGAGCATGACAAGAGCCGTGTACGGGTCGTCGCGCAGCCCGTAGACGAGTCGGCTCACCGAGCGTTGCAGCAAGGTACGGAGCGGTTGCAGCAGCACGGCCACGATGCCCGTCGCCAGCAAGGGGACCGCTCCGGTGGCTGAGTGGCGCAGCAGTTGCCCCAGAACACTCACGGCGCCTACGTAGAGTCCGATGACGCCACCGGTCAACCCGGTATAGACCAATGTGTGGCTGAGGATCCGGTCGATGTCGAAGAGGTTGTCGCGCACGATCGCGACAGTGATGGCTGTGCTGAGCAGCAGGATCACGGCTTCGACGGCGAGCGACTCCGCCGGCCCGTCCAGGAGCACGATGTGCGCGGCCACCAAGCAAATGCCCACCAACGCCGCCCAGGCCATCCACTTCAACTGCCGCTTCTCCTGGCCAGTCACGCTCCGGTAGCGGAACAGCAGAGCGGTGATCGACAGCAGAAAGGGGACGAGAGTGATGGCCAGGGAAATCATGCCGATGGTCACGTCGCTGTACGACAACCCCGGTATGCCCAGAGGGTTGGTGGTCGTCGGGAAGTAGCCGCCGCCCAGCGGCCCCGACTCGGTGGCAGCAATCAGCAAATTCACGCACCCGCACGCGACCATGTACCTCGCGGCCCACCTCCAGCGCGCTGACGGTACGTGCCCATTCGGAAACAGCAGCAGGAGGAAGATGAAGGGGAAGGTGAAGAGTGCGAAGCTCCATGAGCTGACCCAGGCCGACAGCAGGCCGCCCGGCAGGCCACGCGGCAACGCGTGGAGGGCGTACGCGTGACTGAGAAGATCGATCGAGTCGCCGCACCCGGCGACGAGCAGGAGCCAACCCGCCGGATTGTTCGGCACACGCCTGGCGACCAGCAGGCCGAGGGAGGGAAGCAGCAATCCCAATGGTGTTTCGGCCAGAATCAGCCACCAGGGGTGCCAGTCCGGACGCGGCGTATGACGGGACAGCACCGCGAACACCGCCGCCAGGCTCATGAACACGGCAGCCGTGCCCCAGAGGGCCCACGCCGTGCGCTCCGTCGCGAGGTGCGCCTTTCCCCGAGCCACGACATGCGGAGCGCGCCGCGTCTGAGCCTCCGTGAGCTTGTTCATGGCTCACCTCCAGCACGGTCACCGTCGCGGTCGTCCACTCCCGGACACAAGGGAGCCGGCTCCCGGGACGCCGGGAGGGCTCCGTGCGGGAACCGCCGCGGAAGCCGTGCGACGCACTCACTCCCACCCCCGGGACGAGCCCGTAGGTCACAACGGCCACCGACCTCGGCGGCACACGCGCGCAGCGAGGACAGCGCCGGGCCCGGGCGCACGGTACTCGGCAGTCCCGTCCTGTCATCGGCGACCGTCAAGGTGACGTGGTGTTCGTCCACCTCCATACCCACCCAGCAGCGCGCCGCCCCGCCGTGCCTGAGTACGTTCGACACCGCCCCGGTGAGCACTCGGTACACAGTCTCCTCGACCGCCGCGGGAAGCTCTGGAAACTGGTCCGGCAGTGCGGTGTGGACCGACATCGGCACACGGTCCACATACGCCAGAACGGCTTCCCTCAGGCCGACCTCGTTGACCGGTGAACGCAGTTCGAAGGAAAGGCGGCGCACGTCCTGCGCACTTCGGCGCACGCGTTCCAGCGTCGCAGCGAGCATGCCGCGTGCCCGGTCGGGGTCTGCACGCGTCAGTTCGGTGGCCTCTCGGACACTTCGAGCCGCGCCGACCAGGACCGGCTCGATGTCGTCGTGCAGATTCATGGCGAGGTGGCGTCGGGCCTCGGCCCGCGCCACGACAGCCTCCCTCTGCGAGCGCCTCACCTCCAACGACAACCTGACGTTCGCCGCCGCTTGGGCGATGTGGCGCGCCGTGTCCCGCAGCAGCCGCAGATCGGCGGGGGTGAACTCCTCCTGCGCGGACCGCGTGGCGACCGCCAACGTCCCGATCTCTTCGTTCCGGTGCACCAGCGCGACACGCACCAAGGGAGGACTGCCGGATGTGTCGTTGGCCGCTCGCGTGCGCCGTTCAGCGACCGTCACCCCGTTCATCTCGATGACCACGTACGGTGAGCGCATGGCATCGGCCACGGTGGAAGCCGCGGTCGGCAGCACCTTCTCCACGACGTCTGTCGTCTCGAGGCGACGGCTGAGGTTCGCCAGTGCCGTATACGGGTCGTCCCGCAGACCGTAGACAAGTCGGCCGGCCGCCCGTTGCAGCATGGACCGCAGTGGTTCCAGTGCCAGCGCCGTCGCACCGGTCGCGAGCAGCGCCGCCGCTCCTGGGCTTACGTGGCGCAGCACCAGCCCGAACAGCGCTACCGTGCCGGTGTAAAGGCCGACGACGCAGCCCGTGAGTCCGAAGTAGACCAGCGATCGACTCAACAGCCAGTCAACGTCGAACAAGCGGTGGCACACGATCGCCACCGCGATGGCGAAGCTCAGGATGACCGGCATCAGATCGATGCAGACCGTCAGCCACATCCCTCGGTCGAACATCATGGCCCCAGCAGCGAGGACAAGGTCGATGAGCGCCGCCAGCGCCACCCACTTGAACCTTTGCCGGGTCACGCCGGTGGAGTGAAGGAACCGATGCAGCAACGAGACCGTCGCGAGCAGAAAAGGCAGCGCGACCAACGCCAGTGAGATCGCGCCCTCGTGCTGCTCGAGGACCGCGAGCCAGGAAACCCCCATGGGGTTCGGCACATTCCGGTGGGGTGCACGGTCAACCGGTCCCGGAACGAAACTGGCTATCGCTGTCACGCAGGCTCCGCACAAGCCGACGTACCACGTAACGGCCCGCCACCTCCTCCCGGGCAGTCGGCCGTCCGGAAAGCACAACAGCAGGAAGAAGACCGGGAAGAAATTGACCGCGAAAGCCCAATTCGACACCCATCCCGACGCAGCGACTCCTGGAAGGTCGTGGGCGAGCCCGTAATCCGTGTACGCGTGCCCGAAGGCGTCGAGCAGCCCTCCGAAACCGGACAACAGGAGCAGCCACCCGACCCTGTTCCACGGCTGCCGTCTGGCCACCAGGAACCCCGGGTACGCGTACGCCATCAGCGCTACGGGCTCCACTATGGCGACCAGCCATGGATGCCACTCGGGACGCGGAGCCGACATCATGGGCAGCGTCAGCGCGGTGGTCGAGACAGCCATGACCACCGCGCCCAGCCACAGCCCCCAAGCGAACCGCACGGCACCCGGTCGCGCCGCACATGCCTGTCGGCCTTCGCCGCCACACGCGTTCGACCGAATAGGTATTCGACGAAATCGCTTGTAGCCGCTTGTTATGTGACGCACGCCGCCCCCCGAGGAGCAATTTGCCCCAAGCCCGTGACGAACGTCCCAGAATCACGCTGCGAGGACAAGGGCTGTGCGGCCATTTACGGAAAAAGGCCGAGCACGCGGGCCACTAGTCCGCGGTCACCGGTTCTTGTTGAACTCCGCCACGTTGCGCCGCTGTTCCTCATAGCTCGCGGTGAAGCGGGTGTCCCCGCGCTTCACGGTCACGAAGTAGAGCCAGTTCCCCGGTGTCGGGTTCGTGGCGGCCCGCATCGCGTCCTCGCCGGGGTTGTTGATGGGGGTGGGGGGCAGGCCCATGCGGGCGTAGGTGTTGTAGGGGCTCTTGAGCTTGGTGTCGCTCGCGGCGGTTCTGAGCGTGGAGCGTTTCAGGGCGTAGTTGATCGTGGAGTCCATCTGGAGGGGCATGCCCCGGTCGAGGCGGTTGTAGATGACACGGGCCACCTTGCCCATGTCCGCCTTGGTGTCCGCCTCCGCCTGGACCATGCTCGCGATGGTGACGGTCTGGTAGATGTTCACGGCGTTGCGGTCGGCGCCCGCGGTGACGTGGCCGCCGCTGAACTTCTTGTTCGCGGTGTTCACCATGTACGACAGGACGGACGCCGGGGTCGACTGGGACCCGATGGGATACGTGGCCGGGAAGAGGTACCCCTCGGGGTTGCCGCCGGCGTCGCCGGGCAGTTTGAGGTCCGCCCGGCCGGCCGCCTTCTTCGTGGTGCCCTCGGCGACCCCGAGGGCCTTGTCGACGGCCTCGTACACCTGGCCGGAGCGCCAGCCCTCGGGGATCGTCAGCGTCTTGGGCCGTGGTTCTTCGTCGTCGTCCGGGAGCAGCAGCGGGACCGCCACGGCGGTGGCCGCGGCGACGGCTCCGGACGTGATCAGGGCGATCCGGCCCCGGCGCGTCAGCCGGACCGCTGTGCGCTTCTTGCCCCCTGGCGGTGTGGTGGTGTGCATGCGGGCACGGTAACCCGGCTTTTGTCATATTTCAGGGCGAATTCCTACGGATCGGACCCCGGCGGACCCGACCCCGGCGGAGCGGGCGCGGGCCTACGGCGCGGGCTCCAGCAGGGCGTCCCTGCGCACGAGCGCGGCGTACCGGCCGCCCCGGGCGAGGAGTTCCTCGTGGGTGCCCCGTTCCACGGCCCGCCCGCCGTCGAGGACCACGATCTGGTCGGCGCCGCGCACGGTGGACAGCCGGTGGGCGATGGTCAGCGTGGTCCGGTTGGCCGACAGGGCGTCGATGGCCCGCTGCACGGCGTGCTCCGTCCGGGTGTCGAGGGCGCTGGTGGCCTCGTCCAGGATGAGCACGGGAGGGTCGCGCAGGATCGTGCGGGCGATGGCGAGGCGCTGCTTCTCGCCGCCGGAGAAGCGGTGGCCGCGCTCGCCGACCACGGTGTCGTAGCCGTCGGGGAGGGCCGCGATGTGGTCGTGGATCTGCGCGGCCCGCGCGGCGGCGTGCAGTTCCTCGTCGGTGGCGTCCGGCTTGGCGAAGCGGAGGTTGTCGGCGACCGACGCGTGGAAGAGGTACGTCTCCTGGGAGACCACCCCGACGGCGCGCGCGAGGGTGTCGAAGTCCAGGTCGCGCACGTCGACACCGTCGAGGGTGACGCGCCCGGCCGTCACGTCGTACAGCCGGGGGACCAGATAGCTGAGCGTGGACTTGCCGGAGCCCGTGGCTCCGACGACGGCCAGGCTGCCGCCCGCGGGCACGGTGAGGTCGATCCCCTCGAGGACGGGCGCGCCCTCGGGGTCGTAGCGGAACTCCACGCCCTCGAACCGGACCTCGCCCTTGACCCGCTCCAGGGACACCGGCCGGTCCCGCTCAGTGATGTCGATGGGCAGGTCGAGGTACTCGAAGATGCGCTGGAAGAGCGCCAGCGAGGTCTGGATCTGCACCCCGGTCGAGAGCAGGCTGACCGCGGGCCGGAACAGGCCCTGCTGGAGCGAGACGAACGCGACGAGCGTGCCGATGGAGACGGTCGGGCCGCCCATCTGGAAGGCGAGCCCGGCGCTCCAGTACAGGACGGCGGGCATGGCGGCCATGACGATGGTGATCACGGACAGGCGCCAGCGCCCGGCCATGTTGGAGCGGACCTCGAGGCGCACCAGCTCCGCGGACTCGTCGGCGAACGAGCGCGTCAGCGAGTCGGCGCGGCCCATCGTGCGGCCGAGCAGGATGCCGCTGACCGACAGCGACTCAGTGACCGTGGCGGCCATCGCTGCCATCTGCTTCTGCCGTTCGGTGGCGATCCTCTTGCGCTCGCGGCCGACCCGGCGGCTGATCCACACGAACAGCGGAAGGAGCAGGAGCGAGACGACGGTCAGGCGCCACTCGAGGGCGAGCATGGCGACGACCGTGGCGATGACGCTCGTGCTGTTCGACACCAGCGAGGTCGCCGTGGAGGTGACGGTCGCCTGCATGCCGCCGATGTCGTTGGCGATGCGGGACTGGACCTCGCCGGTGCGGGTGCGGGTGAAGAAGGCGAGCGACATGCGCTGGAGCCGTCCGTAGACGGCGGTGCGCAGGTCGTGCATGACCTGTTGGCCGACGGTCGTGGAGATCAGCGTCTGGAGGACGCCGAAGACGCTGGTGACGACCGCGCTGAGGACCATGCCGAGCGCGAGCAGGGTCAGCAGGCCCGTGCGGCCCTGGGGGATGGCGGTGTCGAGGATCTCCTTGAGGAGGAAGGGGGTCGCCACCGAGACCAGGGACGCGGCGCACACCAGCAGGCCGACGACGGCGAGGCGGGCGCGGTACGGGCGGAAGAGGCGAAGGATGCGGCCCAGCTGACGGGGCTCCTCCGCAGCCTTGGCCGGGCCGGGCTCTCCCAGGCTCGCGCCCTTGGCCGAGCGGGGACCTCCCGGACTTGCGTCCTTGGCCGAGCGGGGACCCCCCGGGCTCATGCCCTGGGCCGAGCGGGGTTCCCCGGGGCTCGCGTCCGAGGGCGTCCAGGTGGGTGGATCTTCGTGAGGCATGGGCTCCTACGGGACCTAGCGGGACGTCGGCGGTGTTGGGCCGACGACGGTGCGGAGGGGCGGCGGTACGGGACCGCCGCCCCGGACTGCGCATGTTGTACGGCCCGGACTGCCAGAGGCCGTACGGCCCGGAGTGCCAGTGGCCGTACGGCCTGGGCCGTCGGAGGGCGTACGGCTCGGGCTGTCGGTGGGGTCGCACGGCTGCGCTGTCGGCGCGGTCGCGCGGCCTGAGGTGCGGTGGCCTGCCGCCGAGGACGGCGGTGGGTGGGCCGGCGCCGACGACCTGAGGAGGATAGCTCATTGTTACCTATACTCACAATGCACATGGTCCTGCTACTGTTCCGGCATGAGCACACCGGACAGCGACGGACTCCTCGCCGAGCAACTGCTGCGGCTGACCCGTCGGCTGCACCGCATCCAGAAGCGCCACCTGGAGCCCATCGGCATCACCCCCGCGCAGTCCCGGCTGCTGCGCACCCTGGCGCACTGCGACACGCCCCCGCGCATGGCCGATCTAGCACAGCGCCTGGAGGTCGTGCCGCGCGCCGTGACCAGCCTGGTGGACGCCCTGGAGACGAGCGGCCTGGTGCGCCGCGCCCCGGACCCGACCAACCGCCGCGTCATCCGCATCGAGCTGACCGAGGGCGGGCACGAGGCGCTCCGGCTGCTGCACGGCGCCCGCCGCGCCGCCGCGGAGGACATCCTGGCGCCCCTGGACACCGCCCAGCGCGCGCAGTTGGGCGGCTTGCTCGACGCATTGTTCGAGGTGCCTGAGGGTGGTGGGTGAGGCGGGGGCGACCCGGTGTCGGGGGCGTCCCGGTGTCACGGGGGCTCGCCTGTGTGACGGGGCTCGCCTGCTTGGCGAGGCCATTGCGGGAGGCGTCCCGGTGTCGCGGGGCCGTTCGCGGGTGGCGTAGCCGCTCGTGGCGGTCCCCTGGCGGCGGGTGTGGTGTCCCGGCCGTCGCCGGTGGTGCCTCGGCGGCGGAGCGCCCTCGCGGGTGGGACCCTGGCGGCGGAGAGCCGGTGTCGGTGCACCGGTCGCCCGGCCCGCGCCGCCGAGACCGCTGAGGAGAGGCCATGCCCCTGCTGGAGCCCGACCCCGACGCCCTGCGCCCCGCCCCGCACGACCGCAGGCCCGCGCCCGACCGGGTCCCCGAGGGGGAGGCGGCCGGCACGCCCCAGCCGCTGCGCGACGACCTGACCGCGCTCCTGGGCGCCGACAAGGTCCTCACGAAGGTGTCCGACCTGGTCCGCTACGCCTCGGACGCGAGCCCGTACCGCTTCGTGCCGCGCGTGGTGGTCGTCGCCGAGGACATCGACGACGTGTCCGCCGTCCTGTCGTACGCCCACGGCAAGGGCCGCGAGGTCGTCTTCCGCGCGGCGGGCACCTCCCTCAACGGCCAGGCGCAGGGTGAGGACATCCTCGTCGACGTCCGCCGGCACTGGGCGGGCGTCGAGGTGCTCGACGGCGGGCGGCGGGCGCGGATCGCCCCCGGCACGACGGTGGCGCGCGCGAACGTCACACTCGCGCGGCACGGGCGCGTGCTCGGCCCGGACCCGGCGAGCGCGATCGCCTGCACCGTCGGCGGGGTCGTGGCGAACAACGCCTCCGGCATGACGGCGGGCACCACCCGCAACTCCTACCGCACGGTGGCGTCCCTGACGTGCGTCCTGCCGTCCGGCACGGTCGTCGACACCGCCGACCCCGACGCCGACGCGCTGCTCGCCCGCGCCGAACCCGCCCTGTGCGCGGGCCTGCTCGCCCTCAAGCACGAGATCGAGGCGGACGCGGAGCTCACCGCCCGCATCCGGGCGAAGTACGAACTGAAGAACACCAACGGCTACCGCCTGGACGCCTTCCTGGACGGCGCCACGCCCGTGGAGATTCTGCGCGGCCTCATGGTCGGGTCCCAAGGCACCTTCGGCTTCATCACCGAGGTCGTCTTCGACACGCTGCCGCTCGACCGGTACGTGTCGACGGCGCTGCTCTTCTTCCCCGCGCTGCCCGCCGCTGCCGCGGCCGTGCCGCTGTTCACCGCCGCGGGCGCGCGGGCCGTGGAGCTGATGGACGGCAACACCCTGCGCGCGTCGTTGCGCGTGCCGGGCGTCCCGCGGGACTGGGCGCGGCTGCCGAAGGACACCACCGCCCTGCTCGTGGAGTTCCGCGCGCCGGACGAGGCGGGCCGGGACGCGTACGAGTCGGCGGCCGCCGAGGTGCTGCGCGGCCTCGACCTCGTCGCCCCGGTGCCGTCGGTGACGAACCGCTTCACCCGCGACCCGGGGGAGATCGGCGCCTACTGGACGGCGCGCAAGGCGTTCGTGATGGCCGTCGGCGGCTCGCGCCCCGCCGGGACGACGCTCATCACCGAGGACTTCGCGGTGCCGCCCGCCCGGCTCGCGGAGGCCTGCCAGGAACTGCTCGCCCTCCAGACGCGGCACGGCTTCGACGCCGCCGTCGCCGGTCACGCCGCCCACGGCAACCTGCACTTCCTGCTCGCCTTCGACGCGGCCGACCCCGCGGACGTGGAGCGGTACGCCGCCTTCATGGACGACTTCTGCCGGCTGACCGTCGAGCGCTTCGACGGCTCCCTGAAGGCCGAGCACGCCACCGGCCGCAACCTCGCGCCGTTCCTGGAACTCGAATGGTGCGCGCGGGCCACGGAGTTGATGTGGCGCACCAAGCAGCTCATCGACCCGGACGGCGTGCTCGCGCCGCGCGTCGTCCTCGACCGCGACCCGAAGGCCCACCTGCGGGGCCTGAAGACGATCCCCGCGGTGGAGCCGATCGCCGACCCGTGCATCGAGTGCGGCTTCTGCGAACCGACCTGCCCCAGCGAGGACCTCACGACCACACCGCGCCAGCGCATCGTGCTGCGCCGCGAGATGATGCGCCAGGCCCCGGGCTCCGCCGTCGAGGACGGGCTCGTGGCGGCGTACGGGTACGACGCCGTGGACACCTGCGCGGGTGACTCGACGTGCAGGCTGGCCTGTCCCGTCGGCATCGACACCGGCGCGCTGATGAAGTCCTTCCGGCACGACCGGCACTCCCCGCGCGAGGAGCGGGTCGCCGAGCTGGCGGCACGGAGGTTCAAGCAGGTGGAGGCCTCCGCGCGGCTCGCGGTGGCCGCCGCAGGAGCGGTCCGCGCGGTGGCCGGGGCCCGGACCGGCGACCGGGTCCTGTCCGCCGTGACCCGGGCCGCCCGCAGGGCCGTCCGCCCCGACCTCGTCCCCGCGTGGCTGCCGCGGCTCCCCGGCGCGGCGCCCCGGCGCCTTCCCCGCACCACGCGCCGGGGCGCCGCCGCCGTCTACTACCCGGCCTGTGTGAACCGCGTCTTCGCGAGCCCCGGCGAACTGCCCCTGGCCCACGCCGTCGTCGCCGTGTCGGCGCGCGCCGGCAAGCCCGTGTGGATCCCCGACGACGTGACCGGCACGTGCTGCGCGACGATCTGGCACTCCAAGGGGTACGCCGCCGGGAACGCCCTCATGGCCAACCGCGTCGTCGAGGCCGCCTGGGGCTGGACGGCGGGCGGCGCGCTACCGCTCGTCGTGGACGCCTCGTCGTGCGCGCTCGGCCTCGCGCACGAGGTCGTGCCGTACCTGTCGGACGACAACCGCGCCCTGCACGCGGAGCTGACCGTCGTCGACTCCGTGGTGTGGGCCGCCGAGCACCTGCTCCCCCACCTCACGGTCCGCCGCACCGTGGGCTCCGCCGTGCTCCATCCCACCTGCTCCACGCGCCACTTGGGCGACGAGCCGCAGCTACGGGCCGTCGCCGAGGCCTGCGCCGACGAGGTCGTCGTCCCCGACGACGCGGGGTGCTGCGCGTTCGCGGGCGACCGGGGCATGCTGCACCCCGAGCTGACCGCGTCCGCGACCCGCGCGGAGGCGGCCGAGGTGACCTCCCGCCCCTTCGACGCGCACCTCTCGGCGAACCGCATGTGCGAGGTGGGGATGGAGGGGGCGACGGGCAGGGAGTACCGGTCGGTGCTGCTGGAGCTGGAGCGGGCGACGCGGCCGTAGGGGCCGGTGCCAGAGGTTCTTCGGCGCGGCCGTAGGGGCCGGGCCAGAGGTCCTTCGGCGCGGCCCCACCCGTCCGCCCGGCACGGCCCGCTCCGGCTCGGCGTACCCCGGGCTCGGCATTCCCCGCTGCGCGTACCCCGGCTCGGCGTACTCCCGGCTCCGCGTACTCCGGCCCAGCATTCCCCGGCGTCGCGTACCTCGGCTCGGCGTACCCCGGGCTCGACATCCCCTGGCGGCACGTACCTCGGCTCGGCGTACCTCGGCTCGGGCCGCGCCGCCCCGCGGCATAGGACCTGCGTACCCCGGCTCCGCGCACCCCCGTCACCGCAGAAGGGAGCCGCCACGTCACGGTGTGGAAAAGTCCAACCCCCTGGCCACGTACGCCCCTTGCGCCCCGTCGGCGCCCGCCCGCAAGGTGGGCGCGCCCAGTGACAAGGCACCGTGACTACGGAGGTCCGATGCACGACGAGGACGCGTACGCGCAGCACACGACACCGGCACCGGCACCTGACGACTCCCCCGACGGGCACTCCCGGCGCGCGGTCCTCCGCACGGCCGGTATCGCCGGGGCCGGCCTCGGCCTCGGCGCGTTCGCGGGCGGCCCCGCCGCCCACGCGGACACGGCTGCCCCCGCGGGGGCGGCGCCCGCCGAAGCCGCCGATGGCGCGCCCGCTGCGCCCGCGCGCAAGGGCAGGACGATGATCGGGGTCCCGTTCGCGGCCCGCTCCACCGTGCGTGTCGGCATCATCGGCCTCGGCAACCGCGGCGGCAGCATGATCGACCTGTTCCTGGCGCTCCCCGGCGTACGCGTGGTCGCCCTGTGCGACCCGGTCAAGGACAAGACCGCGGCGGCCGCGAAGAAGGTCGTCGCCGCGGGTCAGCCCGCCCCGGCGACGTACACCAAGGGGGAGCACGACTTCGAGAAGCTCTGCGAGCGCGGGGACGTCGACTTCGTGTACGTGGCGACGCCCTGGGACTGGCACTTCGAGATGGCCAAGTCGGCGATGCTGAACGGCAAGCACGTCGGCGTGGAGTGCCCCCTCGCCCTGCGCCTCGACGAGCTGTGGGCGCTGGTCGACCTGTCGGAGCGCACGCGCAGACACTGCATGCAACTGGAGAACTGCTGCTACGGCAGGAACGAGATGCGTGTCCTGCGGATGGCGCACGCGGGCAAGTTCGGGGACCTGCTGCACGGGGCGGGCGCGTACAACCACGACCTGCGCGGCCTCATGTTCGACCCCGACTACTACGAGGGCCCCTGGCGGCGCCTGTGGCACACGCGGCTGCGCGGTGACCTCTACCCCAACCACGGCTTCGGCCCCGTCGCCAACTACATGGACGTCAACCGCGGCGACCGCGCCACGCACATCTCCAGCTTCGGCACACCCGCCCTCGGCCTCGCCGAGTACCGCAAGGAGCACATGCCGCCGGGCGACCCGAGCTGGAAGGAGACGTACATCAAGGGCGACCGGACCATCAGCCTGGTGCAGACCGCCAAGGGGCGCGTCATCCGCCTGGAGCACGACGTCTCGACGCCCCACCCCTACAGCCGTATCAACAGCCTCGGCGGCACGAGGGGCGTCTTCGAGGACTACCCCGCCCGCATCTACATCGAGCCCGACCACACCGACGACCGCTGGGGCGACTTCTCGAAGTACGCGGCGGAGTACGACCACTGGCTGTGGAAGGAACACGCCAATCCGCCCGGCGGACACGGCGGCATGGACTACCTCATGGTGTTCCGCCTGATGCAGTGCATGCGCCTCGGCCTCGTACCGGACTTCGACGTGTACGACGGCGCGACCTGGACCGCGCCGGTGCCGCTGAGCCACGCCTCGATCAAGGCGAAGGGCGCCCCGCAGGCCATCCCGGACTTCACCCGGGGCGGGTGGAAGAAGGCACGGCCGGGCGTGGACTCGGAGAAGCCCAGGGAGTCCTGAGCGGCACGGTTACCGGGACGGCGGGGTGGGTCCCCAGCGGCGGGGCGGCTCTCAGGCCTTGAGGGCCGCCCTGTCCCCCATCACCACGACCGGGTGTTGCTTCGGGTCGAGCGTGCGCAGCAGGTGGCGCATGCCCGACTTCGACAGGCTCACGCAGCCCGACGTGCCGCCGCCGTGATCCATGTGCAGCCAGATGCTGCCGCCCTTGGCCTGGCCCTGCGGGCGCGTGGGGTCGTTGGGCGGGGTGCCGGGGACGCGGTTGTAGTCGATCGCGATGACGTAGTCGAAGTCGTGCCAGTGCGTCCTCGGCCAGTAGTGCGGGGCCTGGAGGGACGCGGTCCGCGTGTACGGGAGGCCGCTCCCCGGGTCGGCGAGGACGCCGCCCGCGTCCGTGAGCGTGAACACGCCGACCGGGCTGCGCTTGTCGTTCTCGCGGTGGTCGCGCGTCCAGCCCTTCTTGCCGTTGTGGGCGGGCCAGCTCCGTTCCTTCTTCCAGGTGTCACCCTGCTTCGTGTACAGAACGACCGTGGACGCCGCCGAGTTCTCGCCCGCGCCGTAGACGGCGACGACCTGACGCGCGTTCCGCGGGATGCGGGACCGGAGGCGGTCACCGACGTCTGGGATGCGCTTGAGGTCGGTGGTGGGCCGGGCCGCTGCCCGGCCACCGCCACCGCCCTGCGGGGAGTGCGCGGCCCCGCCCCCGCCGTCCCCCGAACCGCCACAGGAGCTCAGGACGGCTGAGCAGGCGACGGCCGCGGCGGCCGTTCGAACCACACCGGTTATGCGCATGCGCCCCATGCTCGCATCAGCCCCGTGCGCCCCCTGACCGACGGCCCCTCAGCCCCCTCAGGAATGGCGGACTCTTTACCCGGCCCCGAAAAATCGTTTGCCTCCTGCCACCGTGCGAGGTGAACCTTGCACGGTTTGTTACCGCCGTTCGGTCGGCGCCCCTCGGGCGCCCCGCCCGGCACGCGGCCGTCGCTCCGGGCGCGGCCGCTCCGCACACCAACGCTGCCCACCGCCGTCCACCGCTGCCACCGCCGCCCATCACTACTCGCCACTTCCCATCGCTGCCCGCCACTTCCCATCGCTGCCCATCGCTGCCGAGAACCACCGCTCCGATCCTGGGACGTCATGCAGATTCGCGATCTTCCGTACGCCGATCCGGGCGAGCCCGACGCCCGCTCCGGCCCCCGCTTCCTGGTGTGGTTGGGCCGTATGCAACTGGGCGGCCAGCTCAAGTCGCTGAGCTGGGGCCTGCTGCACTTCCTCGGCATCGCCGCCCTGCCGTACATGGTGGGCACCGCTGTGGAGGCCGTCATCGACCGCTCCGGCACCCGGCTCGCCCTCTCCGGCTGCCTCATCCTGCTGGCAGGCGTCGCCATCGCGGCCGGTGACACGATGCTGCACCGCACCGCCGTCACCAACTGGATCACGGCGGCGGCCCGGGTCCAGCAGTTGCTCGCCCGAAAGACCGCCCGGCTGGGCGCCGCGCTCACCCGGCGCGTGGCCGCCGGTGAGGTCGTCGCGGTGTCCACGGGTGACGTGGAGAAGATCGGCTGGTTCGTGGAGGCCCTGTCGCGGTTCGCCGCGGCGGCCCTGACCGTCCTGGCCGTCTGCGTCGGGCTGGTCGTCTACCAGCCCGCCCTCGGTGTCATCGTCGCCATCGGCATCCCGGTCCTGGCCCTCGCGGTCCTGCCGCTGCTGCCGCGCGCGACCCGCCGGGCCGACCTGCAACGGGAGAAGGCGGGCCGGGCCACCGAACTGGCCTCGGACACCGTCGCGGGCCTGCGCGTCCTGCGCGGCATCGGCGGCGAGGAACTGTTCCTGGACCGCTATCGCCGCGCCTCCCAGGAGGTCCGGGCCGCCGCCGTGCGCAGCGCGCGTATGTGGGCGGTGATCTCCGCCGTCCAAGTACTGCTGCCCGGGCTGCTGTTGACCGTCCTGGTCTGGCACGGTGTGCACCTCGCCCGCGAGGGCCGCATCACGGTCGGCGAACTGGTCACCGTGTACAGCGCGGTGATGCTGCTCAACTACCCGCTACGGCACTTCGAGGAGATCGCCATGGCGTACTCCTTCTCCCGCCCGTCGGCGAAGCGGGCAGCACGGGTGCTGTCCCTGCAACGCACGGAGGCGCCCGGGGACACCGGGCTGGTCGACGACCGGGGGACGCGTGGGGGCGCGCGAGCTGCCGAGGGTGAGCAGACGGTGGCCGGCAGGGGGACGGCCGACGGGAAGGTGAGCGCGGCCGCCCCGGGCGGCGGTGTGCTCACCGCCGCCACACCGCCCGCCGGTGACCTGTACGACCCGGCGACGGGTCTGCTCGCCCCGGCCGGACGCCTCACGGCCGTGGTGTGCGGGGACCCGGACGCGGCGGGACGGCTCGCCGAGCGCCTCGGCGGCCACCCGGCGTACACCACGGACCTGCCGTCGGTACGGCTCGGCGGCGTACCGCTCGACGAGTTGCCGCTCGACACCGCCCGCGCCGCCGTCCTCGTCCAGGACAAGGACCCGGTCCTGCTCTCCGGAACCCTGGCCGCTCTGCTCGACGTACCGGCGTCCGGCGCGGTGAGCCCGGAACGAGCCCTGGCCGCGGCCCAGTGCGGCGACGTCCTCGCCGCACTCGTACAGGGCTCCACGGCCGACGATCCCATGGACGCGCACCTCACCGAGCGCGGCCGGTCCCTGTCCGGCGGCCAGCGCCAACGCCTCGCCCTGGCGCGGTCATTGGTCACCGACCCGGAGGCGCTGGTCCTTGACGAGCCGACGTCCGCCGTCGACTCCCACACGGAGGCCCGGATCGCCGACGGTCTGCGGGAACTCCGCGCGGACCGCACCACCGTCGTCTTCACCTCGTCGCCGTTGCTCCTGGACCGCGCCGACCGCGTCGTGTTCCTGCGCGACGGCGAGGTCGCCGCCGTCGGCGCACACCGCGAACTCGTCGTGACCCATGCGGCATACCGGGCGGTCGTGACGCGTGAGACGGAAGAAGAACACACTCGCCCGGACGAACACACTCGCGCAGAGGAACACGCCCGCGTGGAGGAACGTGCTCGCGCGGAGGACGACTCCGTCGGCTGCGGGCGCTCGGACAGCCCCGGCCACTCGCGCCACTCCGGCCACTCGGACGACTCCGGCTCGGGCTCCGGCTCCGGCTCCGGCTCCGGCCACTCCAACCGCTCGGGCCACGCCGGTCGCCCGGGCCTCCGGGGCCAGGCGAGCGGCATCCCCGTGCAGACCATCGACATCGAGGAGACGGCATGATCGGCCTGGCGCCGCCGCAGTACGATCCGGCGGCCCCGACCACCGCGGAGACCCTGCCCGTCGGCGCCCCCGCGACGGTACGGGCCTATGTGCGTGAGCTGCTGCAACGGCACCGCGGCGCCTTCGCCCTGCTGATCGCGGTGAACACCCTCGCCGTGGTGGCCTCCATGGTGGGCCCCGCGCTCCTCGGCGGTCTCGTCGAGGACATGTCGGACGGCGCGCGCGAGCTCCATCTGGAGCGCACCGTGGGCCTGTTCGCCCTCGCTCTGGTGGCGCAGGCGGTCTTCGTACACCAAGTGCGGCTGCGCGGCGCGATGCTCGGCGAACGGATGCTCGCCGACCTGCGGGAGGACTTCCTCGTCCGGTCGGTCGGCCTGCCGCCGGGCGTCCTGGAGCGCGCCGGCACCGGTGACCTGCTGTCCCGCATCACCACCGATATCGACCGGCTGGCCAACGCGATGCGCGAGGCCGTGCCGCAGCTCGCCATCGGCGTGGTCTGGGTGGCGCTCCTCGTGGGCGGGCTCACCGTGACCGCGCCGCCGCTGGCGCCCGCACTGCTGGTCGCCGTGCCGCTGCTCGTGGTCGCCTGCCGTTGGTACTTCAAACGAGCGCCGTCCGCGTACCGTTCCGAGGCCGCCGGGTACGCCGCCGTGGCCGCCGCGCTCGCGGAGACCGTCGACGCGGGCCGCACCGTGGAGGCGCACCGGCTCGGCGCGCGCCGCGTGGAACTCTCGGAGCGCCGCATCGCGGAGTGGACGGCGTGGGAACGCTACACGCTCTACCTGCGGTCGGTCCTCTTCCCCTTCGTCAACGCCACCCACGTCATCGTGCTGTGCTCGGTGCTGATGATCGGCGGCGTGTTCGTCCTCCAGGGCTGGATCGGCGTCGGCCAGCTCACCACGGGCACGCTGATCGCACAGATGCTCGTCGACCCGATCGGCATCGTCCTGCGCTGGTACGACGAGCTGCAGGTGGCCCAGGTGTCGCTGGCCCGGCTCGTGGGCGTGCGCGACATCGAGCCCGCCGCCGGTGACGCCTCCGTGGCACCGGAGGGCCGCGACGTCCTCGCCGACGACGTGCACTTCGGCTACCACACCGGCGTCGACGTGCTCCGCGAGGTGTCGCTGGCCGTCGAACCCGGCTCCCGCGTGGCGCTCGTCGGCCCGTCCGGCGCGGGCAAGTCCACGCTCGGCCGCCTCCTGGCCGGTATCTACGGCCCGCGCACAGGTCAAGTGACGCTCGGCGGCGCCGAACTCGCGCGGATGCCCGCGGAGGACGTACGCGCACACGTCGCGCTCGTCAACCAGGAGCACCACGTCTTCGTGGGCTCCCTCCGCGACAACCTGCGGCTGGCCCGGGCCGGTGCCGAGGACACCGAACTGTGGGCCGCCCTCGGTGCGGTCGACGCGGACACCTGGGCGCGCGACCTCGACGAGGGGCTGGACACAGAGGTCGGCTCGGGCGGTCTGAGCCTGACCCCGGCCCAGGCCCAGCAGATCGCCCTGGCCCGGCTCGTCCTCGCCGACCCGCACACCCTGGTCCTCGACGAGGCCACCTCGCTGCTGGACCCGCGCGCGGCCCGCCACCTGGAGCGCTCGCTGTCCCGCGTCCTGGAGGGCCGGACGGTGGTCGCCATCGCACACCGTCTGCACACCGCACACGACGCCGACGTCATCGCCGTGGTGGAGAACGGCCGCATCAGCGAACTCGGCAGCCACGACGAACTGGTCCGCGCCCAAGGCGCCTACGCGGCCCTCTGGAAGTCCTGGCACGGCTGACCGCATGCCCCGGAGCGAGGACGGGGCGGTGACCGACGAGACGTACCCGGCCACCGTCCCTCCTCCTCCAGAACGGTGTGCGGACCCGTTACCGGCCGACCCGGCGGAGGCCGCACTCCGATACCTGTACCCCCGCGAACAGCCGGAGCGCGATCCCGGCAGCTTGCACGCCTGATACGCGGCCGACCGCTGAGGCACTGCCCCCGACGCATGCGACGGCCCCAGGGTCTCGACGATTCCAACCTTTTGCGTTCTGGGTGTTTTGTCCCTACGGATACGACGGGGTTGTTCACGCGCATCGCCGTCCGTTACGGTGATGCCGCCCTGGCCCCCCGTGGAGCCCCGGCCTCCCGTAGAGCGGCCTGCAGGGCAGCGTCCTTCTGTGCGGCGCCCGTTTTCTCTTCTTGCTCCCTTCTCTTCTTCAGCAGCAGCGCTCCCTGTCAGCGGAGCACTCTCCGGCTGCGCCCCCTCCCCCGAGGTCCAGCACCACAGCCGCCGCAAGCCCATACGGCGGCACCCCGGGCGCGTCGCGTACTCGCGGCACGACGGGCGGGACAGCACCGTGCCGACAGGGAGGCCAGAACGATGGAGCAGGTGCCACAGGTGCCACAGGTGTCGCAGGAGCCATAGGCACCCCAGGACGGCGGCAGTGCGATGGCCGCGTCGCCCGCCGCACGGCGATGGGCACTCAGCGCCGTGGCCATGGGTGTGTTCTGCATCCAGCTCGACTCGTTCGGCCTCAGCCTGGCGCTGCCCCGCATCGGCCGCGACCTGCACGCGGCCGGGGACGGTCTGCAGTGGGTGATCAGCGCCTACCTGCTGTCCATCGGCACGCTGATGCTCGGTGCCGGTCGCCTCGGTGACCTGTTCGGCAGACGCCGGCTTCTGGTCGCGGGGCTCGCCCTCTTCGGCGCGGCGTCGCTGGCGTGTGCCCTCGCCCCGACGCTGCCCGTCCTCGTCGGCGCCCGCGTGGCACAGGGCGGAGGCGCGGCCTTGATCATGCCGGTGGGCCTGTCGCTGCTGACCAACGTCTACCCGAGGCCGCTGCGGGGCCGTGCCGCGGGCTGGGCGCTCGGCATCGGCGGGGTCGCCACCGCCTGTGGCCCCTTCATCGGTGGCCTCCTCACCGAGACGATGTCCTGGCGGGCGATCTTCTGGCTGAACGTTCCCCTCGCCGTCCTCGGCGCCCTCTGCGCGTCGCGCACCATCGAGAGCCACGACACCGGCGCCGCCCGTACCGTCGACTGGGCCGGCCTCTGCACCGCGACGGCCGCACTCGCCGCGCTCAGCGTCCTCATCGACCGCGGCATCGGTCACGGCCCTCTGCTGCGGTGGCCGATGATCTTCGGCGCCGTGGTCGTGGCAGCCCTCCTGACCCTGTTCGTACGGCGTGAGCGGACCGCCGCGCGGCCATTGGTACGGCTCGCACTCTTCCGCAACCGGCCTTACGTGGCGTTGACGCTCGCCGGGGCCGCGGCCAACACCGCGACGGTGCTCTTTCTGCTCGTCGTCCCCCTCGCGCTGCAAGGGCAGTGGGGACTCCCGGCCGCCGTGGCGGGCACCGCCTTCCTGGCCCCGGCCCTGGCCATGGCCGTCGCGGGGCCGCTCGCCGGGCGCGTCCTCACGCGTGCAGCGGTGCGGCTGATGCTGGGCTGCCTGGCCGCGGGCGCGCTCGCTCTGTCCTGGCTGTCCGTCGCCGTGTCGCTGCCAGCTTTCCTGGCCGCGGCCACCCTGGGCGGCGCGGTACTCGGGGTCGCCAACGCGCTGACCCTCATCGCCACCCAAGCCTTCGTCAGACCTGAGAGGGCAGGCGAGGCCTCCGGTGTCACCAAGACCGTCATCACCGTCGCCGCCGGCCTGGGCGTGGGTCTCGCCGGGGCCGTCACCCACCAGGACAGCGGTGGAGGTGCCGAGGCCGCCTCCGACGCGGCCCTGCGGATCACCGCGGCGGGCTGTGCCGCCGTGTGCCTGGCCCTTGGCGCCTGGGTGGGCAGAGCACGCCCGGCAGGCCCCGTCGACGACGTCCCCCTGGACAGGGAGCCGTGAACCGGCCTGGGCCTCGTCGCCCGGATGGACGGAGCACGCCCGGCAGGATCCCTGGACGGCCTCCGCCCGGGAAGCGAGCCGTGGCCCTCGCACCCTCCGCCCCGGCTCGGGGTGTCCCCCACGCCTGGCCACGGCGGCTCCCCGTCGGAGCAGCCGCCGCAGCGGACGCCACCACCGGCTCAGATGAAGTTGAGCGCGGCCGCGCCACCCACTCCCCCGAGCAGCATGAACACCGGCATCAGCACCTTCAGCTCGACCCAGCTCCCGGCCCGGAACCGCAGCGCCCGGGGCGGCCCAATCGGGTACCAGCGCTTGCGGCCGATCGGTATGGGCCACAGGATCGGGCAGCCGGACACGGTCAGCGCGTCCCCGATGTCGTGCACCAGCGCCCCGAGCACCACCGGCAGCCCCAGCCACAGATACTCCTGGCCGTCCCCGGTGAACAGCCAGTCCGAACCGTTGCCCGGCTTGTCCAGCACCCCGGCCATGATCCAGGCGCTCGCCGCCGCGAGCAGCCACACCAGCACGTCGCTGCTCGACCCGCGCGCCGCCCTCCACAGCAGGCCCTCGATGGCGAGCACCATGTGCACGAACAAGATCGCGAGGACGGCCCAGCGACCTCCGGCGATCGCGAGCACCGACGAGCCCACTCCGATCAGCACCGCCCACACCCAGGTGTGGGTGAGCGTCCGGTGCCCGCCCGAACGGCGCGGGTCGCCCGGCTTGCGGGTGGAGCGGTAGACGGCGTACGACAGCTTGTCGACGATCTCGCACAGGCCGCGGGAGAGCGGACCGAAGGCGCGCGAGATGGTCGCCGACTTGTGGTCGAGGTCGGGAGCCAGTGCCGCACCGGCACAAATCAGGGCACCGACGACAAGAACGGGCCAGGGCATCGAGTGTCCAGCGGCCGTAGCCGCCGCGCCGACCCCCAGCCAGGCCGCTGCTCCCGACAGTGAGTGTGCCGGTCCCATCATCGCTGTTCCCCGCCCCATTTCCGGTGTTGTGACGCCCCCTTGACGGCTCAGCGTAGCGTTCATGATCTTCGTGCGGCCGTCCGGTTCCCGGATCTGGACGCCGGGAAGGCAAGATGGGGGTGTGACCCTTATCGATCAGCTCCCGCAGGACGCCGACCCCGATGCCCTCTACGAAGCCTTCGAAGGCTGGGCCCAGGAGCGCGGCATCACCCTCTATCCCCACCAGGAGGAGGCGCTGATCGAGGCGGTCTCGGGCGCGAACGTGATCGTGTCGACCCCCACCGGCTCCGGCAAGAGCATGATCGCCGCCGGTGCGCACTTCGCGGCCCTGGCCCGTGACGAGGTCACCTTCTACACCGCCCCGATCAAGGCGCTGGTGTCCGAGAAGTTCTTCGAGCTGTGCAAGCTCTTCGGCACCGAGAACGTCGGCATGCTCACCGGCGACGCCTCCGTGAACGCCGACGCCCCCGTGATCTGCTGCACCGCCGAGGTCCTCGCGTCCATCGCGCTGCGCGACGGCAAGCAGGCCGACGTCGGCCAGGTCGTCATGGACGAGTTCCACTTCTACGCCGAGCCCGACCGGGGCTGGGCCTGGCAGATCCCGCTGCTCGAACTGCCCCAGGCACAGTTCATCCTCATGTCCGCGACGCTCGGCGACGTCTCGATGTTCGAGAAGGACCTCACGCGCCGCACCGGCCGCCCCACGTCCGTCGTCCGCTCCGCGACGCGCCCCGTGCCGCTCTCGTACGAGTACCGCCTGACGCCCATCACGGAGACGCTCACCGAGCTGCTCGAGACCAAGCAGGCCCCGGTGTACATCGTGCACTTCACGCAGGCCCAGGCCGTGGAGCGGGCGCAGTCGCTGATGAGCATCAACATGTGCACCCGGGCCGAGAAGGACCAGATCGCCGAGCTGATCGGCAACTTCCGCTTCACCACCAAGTTCGGCCGCAACCTCTCCCGCTACGTGCGGCACGGCATCGGCGTCCACCACGCCGGCATGCTGCCCAAGTACCGGCGCCTCGTGGAGAAGCTCGCCCAGGCCGGTCTGCTGAAGGTCATCTGCGGCACGGACACCCTGGGCGTCGGGGTGAACGTGCCCATCCGCACCGTGCTTTTCACGGCGCTCACCAAGTACGACGGCAACCGCGTGCGCACACTGCGTGCCCGGGAGTTCCACCAGATCGCGGGCCGTGCCGGACGTGCGGGCTTCGACACGGCGGGCTTCGTCGTGGCGCAGGCGCCGGAGCACGTCATCGAGAACGAGAAGGCGCTGGCGAAGGCGGGCGACGACGCCAAGAAGCGGCGCAAGGTGGTACGCAAGAAGGCGCCCGAGGGCTTCGTGGGCTGGACGGAGAACACCTTCGAGAAGCTCATCGCCTCGGAGCCCGAGCCCCTGACGTCCCGCTTCCGCGTCACCCACACCATGCTCCTGTCGGTGATCGCCCGGCCGGGCAATGCCTTCGAGGCGATGCGCCACCTGCTCGAGGACAACCACGAGCCGCGCAAGCAGCAACTGCGGCACATCCGCCGCGCCATCGCCATCTACCGCTCGCTGCTCGACGGCGGTGTCGTGGAGAAGCTCGACGAGCCGGACGCCACCGGCCGCGTCGTGCGCCTGACCGTCGACCTCCAGCAGGACTTCGCGCTGAACCAGCCGCTGTCCACCTTCGCCCTCGCCGCGTTCGAACTCCTCGACCCGGAGTCGCCCTCGTACGCCCTCGACATGGTCTCCGTCGTCGAGTCCACGCTCGACGACCCGCGCCAGATCCTCGCCGCCCAGCAGAACAAGGCGCGCGGCGAGGCGGTGGCGCTGATGAAGGCCGACGGCGTCGAGTACGAGGAGCGCATGGAGCGGCTGCAGGACATCACCTACCCCAAGCCCCTGGAGGAGCTCCTCTTCCAGGCCTACAACACCTACCGCACCAGCCACCCGTGGGTCGGCGACCACCCGCTGTCGCCGAAGTCGGTCATCCGGGACATGTACGAGCGGGCGCTGTCCTTCACCGAGTTCACCTCCTTCTACGAGCTCGCCCGTACCGAGGGCATCGTGCTGCGCTACCTGGCGAGTGCGTACAAGGCGCTGGAACACACCATCCCGGACGACCTGAAGTCCGAGGACCTCGAGGACCTGATCGCCTGGCTCGGCGAGATGGTCCGCCAGGTCGACTCCAGCCTCCTGGACGAGTGGGAGCAGCTCGCCAACCCAGAGGTCATGACGGCCGAGGAGGCGCAGGAGAAGGCCGACGAGGTCAAGCCGGTCACGGCCAACGCCCGCGCCTTCCGCGTGCTCGTCCGCAACGCGCTCTTCCGCCGGGTCGAGCTCGCCGCTCTCGACCAGGTGGAGGAGCTGGGTGAGATGGACGCCGAGTCCGGCTGGGACGCGGACGCGTGGGGCGAGGCCATGGACAAGTACTGGGACGAGTACGACGACCTGGGCACCGGACCGGACGCGCGCGGCCCGAAGCTGTTGCGCATCGAGGAGGATCCCGAGCACGGTCTGTGGCGCGTCCGCCAGACGTTCGCCGACCCCAACGGCGACCATGACTGGGGCATCAGCGCGGAGGTCGATCTCGCGGCCTCCGACGCCGAGGGCCGTGCCGTCGTCCGCGTCACCGACGTCGGCCAGCTCTGAGCCCCCCATGCTCCCGGACAGAGGTTGAGGACCACCCATGGACAATCCCGCGGACCGCCTGGTCGACCTGCTGGACCTCGAACAGATCGAGGTGAACATCTTCCGTGGCCGCAGCCCGCAGGAGTCCCTGCAGCGCGTCTTCGGCGGACAGGTCGCCGGGCAGGCACTGGTCGCGGCCGGGCGCACCACGGAGGGCGATCGCCCGGTGCACTCGCTGCACGCGTACTTCCTGCGCCCGGGCCGCCCGGGGGTGCCCATCGTGTACCAGGTCGAGCGGGTCCGGGACGGGCGCTCCTTCACCACGCGCCGCGTCACGGCCGTCCAGCAGGGCCGTACGATCTTCAACCTCACCGCCTCCTTCCACCAGCCCGAACAGGGCGCCTTCGAACACCAGCTCCCACCGCGACTCGACGCCCCCGACCCCGAGTCGCTGCCGACGGTCGCCGAAGAGATCAAGGAGCACCTGGGCGCGCTCCCCGAGCAACTGGAGCGCATGGCCCGGCGCCAGCCCTTCGACATCCGCTACGTGGACCGGCTGCGCTGGACCCCGGATGAGATCAAGGACGCCGAGCCCCGCAGCGCGGTGTGGATGCGCGCGGTCGGACCGCTGGGCGACGACCCGCTCGTGCACACCTGCGCGCTCACGTACGCGAGCGACATGACCCTCCTGGACGCCGTCCGCATCCCCGTGGAGCCGCTGTGGGGCCCGCGGGGCTTCGACATGGCCTCGCTGGACCACGCCATGTGGTTCCACCGCCCCTTCCGGGCCGACGAGTGGTTCCTGTACGACCAGGAGTCGCCGATCGCCACGGGGGGCCGCGGCCTGGCACGGGGCCGGATCTACGATCATGAGGGGCGGCTGCTCGTCTCGGTCGTGCAGGAGGGGCTGTTCCGCCCGCACGCTCCGCGCCACCTGGGCAGCCGGACGGACGGCTGAGCCACGCGGCGGGCACTGCCACCGCCACGGCGGCGGAATGGTTCGGTCGACGGGACACGGGGCCTCCTGTTCATGAGGCATCTGAGGGGAGCGGATCGGGGACATGGAAGACACGAGGGACACCGGTGACACCGGCAAGGTCGACGGCACCGGGCTGAGCGATGGTCCGGGGCAGACCAGTGACGCGGGACGGGGTGGCGGCGCAGCCCAGCGCCAGGACGCAGCCCAGCGCCAGGACGCAGCTCAGCCCGAGGACGCGGAGCAGGCCGAGGACGCGGAGCAGGCCGAGGACGCGGAGCAGGCCGAGGACGCGGAGCAGGCCGGCGGCGGCTCGGGCGGTGAGACGCTCGACGGGCGGGACGCGCTGCTGGCCCGAGCCGTACGCCTGCGCGAGAGCGGCCGCCGCGAGGAGGCCCGGACGCTCCTGCTCACCCTGAGCGAGCGCTGCCCCGACGACGCCGAAGTGGCCTACCAGACGGCCTGGGTGCACGACACGCTCGGTCTGGAAGCCGAGGCGCTGCCGCACTACGTACGTGCCATCCAGCTCCCGGGCCTCTCCGACGACGACCGCCGTGGAGCGCTCCTCGGCCTCGGCAGTACGTACCGGATCCTCGGCAAGTACCCGGAGGCCGTCGCCACCCTGCGGGACGCGTCGGCGGAGTACCCCGACGACGGAGCGCTGCGGACCTTTCTCGCCATGGCGCTGTACAACACGGGCCGGTCGCACGACGCGATGGAGATCCTGCTGCACCTGCTCGCCACCACCAGCCAGGACCCCGAGATCACGCGGTACCGCCCCGCCATCGAGCACTACGCCACGGACCTCGACGCGACCGTCTAGCGGAGCTGAGTGCGGCCGCCTGACGAACGGACCTGGCCCAGCCGCCGGGTGCGGCTGGGCCGGGGCCTTCAGCGGCCCGAGCCCAGTCGCGTGGAAGTCGGTCGCCCCCGCGCGGCTTCGCCGGCTGCCCTCAGCGCCGTCGGCCTGTCCCGCTCAGTCCTCCGGCTGTCCTCTCCTCCGCCGCAGCCACCTCAGCAGGCCGCGCGGCTCGTCGCGCCGGTCCGCGTCAGCTATCGGAGGGGCTGTATCCGGCGCGGGTGGCACCGGGGTGCCAGCCACCGAGGACACGTCCGCTCCGCTGCCGACCTCGCTGACGGAAGCCCGCAGCCGCTCCGCGCGCGGGGTTGCGACCACCGGTGGCACACCCGGCCTCGGTGCCGGCCGATGCCGTCGTGCCTCCGCCAACCCCAGGCTCATATTGACGCGCAGCCAACTGATCTCGTCCGGGTCGTCGGCCGTGGTGATCCGCTCGACGAGGTGGGTCGTCGGTGACTCCGGCGCGGCCTGGGTCAACGGCTCGGGCCTGAGACGGTGCAGATAGGCCCGCTCGTACGGATCCGGGACCAGATGGGCGAGCCGCACCGGGTCGAGGAAGGACGCCGTGATCGCGGCACGCTCCCACGGGTCCTCCGACTGCCGCAGCAGGAAACCCACATGACGGCGGCGCCAGTTGCGGGCGCGCAGGTCCGCCCCGCTCGCCAGCAGTGCCCGCATCGTGTCCGGCGCGCGGCCGGTGAGCAGCGGGGCATTGGCCTCACACGCCGCGAACTCCCGCAGCTCCTGGGCGAGATACAGCCACACGACGGTCCGATAGCGGTTCAGGTAGAACTTGACGGGTGTCAGCAGCCCGGCGCGGGCGAGACGGGTGAACCGGGGCTGCGGGATGTCCAGCAGCGCCGCGCCGTCCGCGGTCCCCACCGTTTCGATGGCATCCCGCAGCGACTTCGGGAAGCCGGGTGTCTCGCGGAGGCGGTCGATCTCCTCGCGGCCGACACGGCGGCGCATGCCCGTCGGATCGGCGACGGTCCGCACGTGGCCGAGCATGACGGCCAGCTCGAACTCCCCGCGCTTGAGCCCCAGTTCCCGCGCGGCTCGGCTGCGCGCGAACGACGAGGGCCGACTGGTCGGGACAGGTGGGGCGATCGGGGCTGTTGAGTCGGTCGGGACTGTTGAGTCGGTCCGGACTGTTGAGCTGGTCGGGGCCGTGCCCGGCGGTGCGGGCCCGGCGGTGACGGGTTGCGAAATGGTCTGCGTGTCGCCGGTCATGGCGGTTCTCCCCCGTGCTTGGTCAGTGCTTCTGGGAAAAACCGTAGCCCGCCGGGCCCTTGTCCCGCTCGGCCTGTGGATAACTCCGTGTGCGCCCGCGTTCGCGCAGGTCAGAGAAGGACGGAGAAGGTCAGAGGTCTACGACCGGCGTGCGCTCCGGGTGCCGGGCTCCTACGCCGAGGTGCTCCCCGACGCGGTTCACCAGCAGGGTCATCTCGTACGCGACCTGGCCCATGTCGGCTTGTGCCGAGCTCAGGACGCACAGACAGCTGCCCTCGCCCGCCGCCGTCACGAACAGGACGGCGTCGTCGAACTCGATCATCGTCTGCCGTACGCTCCCGGCACGGAAGTGGCGCCCGGATCCCTTGGCGAGGCTGTGCAGCCCGGACGACACCGCCGCCAGGTGCTCCGCGTCCTCGCGCGGCAAGTCCGAGCTCGCCGCCGTCACCAGTCCGTCGTTGGACAGCACCAGCGCGTGCCGTACGTGTTCCACACGCCTCGTCAGGTCGTCGAGCAGCCAGCCCAGGCCCGAATTCTGCGCCATGTTCCCTTCTCCCCCTGCGTCGCTCCCCCTGGCTGGAGGATCTGACCTGCCAGCCTTCCCCACCTCCGGCGTCCCGGCAAGCATGATGGGGACATGGCACAGAAGATGACCGACGAACAGTGGCGGGCCTTCGTCTCGCAGGGCACCCGCACCGGCAAGCTGTCGACCGTCCGCGCGGACGGCAGCCCTCACATCGCACCGATCTGGTTCCTCCTCGACGGTGATGACCTGGTGTTCAACACGGGGAAGGACACTGTCAAGGGGCGCAACCTGGCACGCGACGGGCGTGTGGCGCTGTGCGTGGACGACGACGAGCCCCCGTTCGCCTTCGTCGTCCTGCAGGGCCGGGCCGAACTGTCCGAAGACCTGGAGCAGGTGCGGCACTGGGCGAGCCGCATCGGCGGGCGCTACATGGGCGAGGACCGGGCCGAGGAGTTCGGCGCGCGCAACGGCGTACCGGGTGAACTCCTCGTACGGGTCAGGATCGACAAGGTGCTCGCGTACACGGCCGTCTCCGACTGACTGCGCCGTCCCGCGCCCCGGTATGGGGCGCGGGACAGCCAGCCGCTCCGGCGGGCAAGCCGGGCGGGGGCGGGCAGCCGGGCGAGGGCAGGCAACAGAGCAGGCCGAGCGGCGGGGCGAGGGCACCGCTGACTGCCCGCGCCCCGCTCGAACGCGCGCGCTCCCGCACTCCCGCACCGTGCGGGATCATGGCGCCATGAGCGATGACCACACACGGGTCCAGGAGTTCTTCACCGCGCGTGCCGCCGACTGGGACAGCCGGTTTCCCGACGACGGCCCCGCGTACCGCGCGGCGGTGGCGGCACTCAGTCTGCGGCCAGGAGCCAAGGTCCTGGACGCGGGCTGCGGCACGGGGCGGGCCCTGCCGGCTCTCAGGGAAGCCGTCGGCCCTTCCGGAACGGTCCTGGGGGTGGATCTCACGCCCGCCATGCTGGAGGCCGCCGTACGGGCGGGCAGACAGGACCATGGCGCACTCCTCCTCGCCGACGTGGCACGGCTGCCTGTCCGGACGCGGGCGCTCGACGCCGTGTTCGGCGCGGGTCTCATCGCGCACCTGCCCCGGCCCGCCGAGGATTTGCGCGAGTTGGCTCGGGTGGTGCGGCCCGGTGGACTGCTCGCGCTGTTCCACCCCGTCGGGCGCGCCGCGCTGGCGGCACGCCAGGGCCGGCAGATCACGCCGGACGACCTGCGCGCCGAGGCGAACCTCCGGCCTCTGCTGGCCGGTTCCGGATGGCGGATGACGTCGTACGTCGACGAGGACACCCAGTTCCTCGCGCTGGCGGCCGGCGAGGACTGACCTCGCGGGCCCGTGCGGGCACGCCCCCGGGAGGCCACGGAGACGTACGCGCCTGAACAGCACGGCCGGCCATGCTCACGTCGCACGGTCGGCGCACGCCCGGGCACCGTGGCAGCAGGCGCTCAACTGAACGCTGTGGGGCCGCTGGGCCGATAACAATGCGCCGGGTACAACGTGCCGGGGCAGGGGCGCGGGTCACGGGCTCACCGGTGCTCCTATGCGGACCGAAGCACTCCATCACGCACGGGGAACGCGGACGAGCACCTCCCTGGGCGCACCTGTTCAGTATCGCCCGGCGAGCACGGCGGCGAAGGCGTCCGGGTTGTCCAGCATCACGTTGTGCCCGGCGTCCGGGACCGTCACCACCCGTACGCCGGACAGCGCCAGGTCGTCGGCGCCCGGGAGTTCACCGCTCAGCTCCCCCTGGACGTACACGCGCTCCACAGGAATCTCCTTGAGCATCGCGCGCATGGAGGGGCGCGTCCCGCGCACGAGCCCCGTGGCGCTACGGTGCAGTGCGCGCGGATCGGCCAGGCGCATGGTCGCCGCCCACACCGGTCCGACGTGCTCCAGTACGCGCGCGTGGCCTGCGCTGACGAAATCCTCCTCTTCGTAGAGGGCGATTCCACTGCTGCCCGCCGTGCTCGGCGGGTGCGGGTCCAGGTTGGCCTCGGTGACGACGAGCCGAGCCACCAGGTCAGGTCTGCGCCGAGCCAGGACGATGGCCACGGAGCCACCCATACTGTGTGCGACGATCTCCGCGTCACGCACGGCGGCCGCGTCGAGTGCCGCCGCCAGTGCGCCCGCATGGTCCTCCAGCGTGTAGCCGAAGTCGGCAGGACGGTCGCTCAGGCCATGGCCCGGCAGGTCCACGAACAGCGACCGACGGCCGACCAGCTCGGGCCGGGCGGCGATGTGTGCGTGGTAGGGCGCCGATGCCGCTCCGAGCCCGTGCACGTACACCCGTGCCGGTTCGGCACCGTCGGCCTCGGTCCAGCGGATCCGACTGTCCTTCCCGTGGAACCGCGCGTCCCGCATCACCATGCCCCTGCTTCCCTCTGTGCGTGGCCGCAGCCCAGACCACCTGTCCCGAGCCCCTGCGTCCTGTTTCCCATTCCGCACGCACAATACATCGCTCGTGTAGTACTACGGAACCGAGGTACATACTCCGACTCCGATGTACTCCGCCGATGCGGCAGAATGAAGGCATGCTGGAGCTCGCGATCCTTGGTTTCCTGTACGACTGCTCACTGCACGGGTACGAGTTGCGTAAGCGCATCGCCGCCCTGACCGGGCATGTCCGGCCAGTCGCGGAGAGCACGCTGTATCCGGCCATCAAACGGCTCGAGAAGGCAGGTCTGCTGGTCCGTGAGACGCAGCCCGGCGCCGTCGCCGCCCCGCGCCACGTGCTGAGCCTCACGGCCGACGGCGAGCAGGAGCTGCGTCGGCGCCTCGCCGACCCGGCCCCGGCGGACATCACCGACGAGAACCGGTGGTTCACGGTGCTCGCCTTCCTGCGCCATCTGCAGGACACGGATGCCCAGGCCGCCGTGTTGCGGCGGCGGCTCGACTTCCTCCAGGAACCCGCCAGCTTCTTCTACGAGGGCGACCGGCCGCTGCGGGCGGAGGAAGTGGAGGACCCGTTCCGCCAGGGCATCCTCACCATCGCGCGAGCGACCAGCCGCGCCGAGCTCACCTGGCTGCGCAAGACCCTCGCGTCACTCGGCTGAGGCCCCCGCGGAAGGACCCGCGTGCCGCACTGGGCAGCCCCGGAGCCCGGGTTTCGGGAACGTTCCCAGCTCGGCGACCCGGTAGCCGTTCCGATAACCCTTGATCTCCCAGTTCTGCCGACCGTAGTGCGGCGCGGTGCGCGGTGGCAGCAGTCGCACCGCGCGCCCGCGCAGCCGCACCGCGCGCCGGACCAGCGTCCGGGTCAAGGCGGAAGGCTGGTCGTAGCGGAAAGCCCGTAGGAGCGGGTCGTCGAGCAACGCGAGGGTCGCCGCCCGCAGGACGGGCGCCAAGGGGCGCGGGTACCACGAGGCCATGAGGGCGAGTGTGGCGTCCGAGACACGGCGTGCCCCTTCGTCCCAGGCGAAGTGGGCCTCTTCATAGGCGTCGAGACACTCGGCGAACTCTTCGTAGATGCCAGGGATCTCCTTGATGCCCATGTGCTCGCCCAGGGTGCGGTAGTACACCGCCGAGGCGGCCATCTCGTGCTTCGACAGCCTGCGCCACCCGTAGGCGTCGATCCACCGCTTGGGCACCACCACGAATGTGCACAACACGTAGCGCATGTCGTCATTGCTGATGTCGTAGCTCCGGTGCATCTGGTTGATGCGCCGGATCGCCGTCCGTCCCTCCCCCTCGCCGAAGCCATGCTCGACCACCGCGTCCAAGAGAAGCGCAGTGTCGTCGTATCGTTTCTGCGTACGGTGGGTGAACTCACCCGTCTCGGCGAGGAGGGCGCCGATGCTCGGCACGGCGTAGGTGCGGTACAGCGCGAGTTCCAATGCGCGCGCGTGGTCCCAGGGGAACTCGTAGGTCGTCGACAGCCGGTAGATCTCCAGAAAGTCCTTCTCCGGGTCCAGGCTCCGGATCCGCTGAAGCCGCTCGTAGCGTCGCACCGCACGGTTCCCCTTCTGCAGCCGAGGCTTCAACTTTACTTTGTGGTACGGACAATGAGCACTTCGTAGCGGAACACTCGCGGGGGAAGGTGGCCTGAATGTTCGACAAGATACGCAAGGTCTGGGGCGCGGACAGGGCGCCGTCGGACGACAAGCGCTCGCACAACCTCTTCGAGGCAGCCGCCGTCTACGTGGCGGCGTGCGCCGACGACGACCAGGAACAGATCGACGAGGCCTCCGGATGGGTGTCGCCGGAGGCCCTGTCCTTCGGCGTGAGCGAACTGGCCTGTCGCGCGGTCATCGCCCTCGCTCGGGAGCGCGACGAGTCCCCGAGCGTCGTGGCGCGTACGCTCCTCGGCCTGCCCGCCGCCTGACGTCGGTGTGGGTGGGATCGGGGCAGACGAGGGCCACACTCACCGGTACGCCCGTCTCGGCGGCGTGCTGAAGACGTTCCCGTACCTCGCGCGGCGTGCGCGGGCGGTAGCCCGGGCCACAGCCGCAGCAGGCCTGGCGGAAGCGCACGCCCGCGGTCAGGACCGCCGTCAGGGCCCGCCAGCCGGCGGCGTCCCGCCGCTTGGGCACGGCGAGCGCCGAACCCGCGTTGAGCAACTGCTCGCCGCAGCGTGGACAGACATCGCGACGCACCCGCTCGTAATCGGTGGGTTTCTTGTACGCCACGCGACACGTGAGACAGACGAAGTGCGGTGTGGCCCGAGACATGGCAGTGCAGCCTACAGAGCCTCGCATCGACCTACGACTGTGTTTTCGGGGCGCCCACCGGGGGGCATTCACCCTGACTGGGGCTGCGGTCGGACTGGCAGTACGGCTACCCGGCCCCGATGCGGCGCCGCGCGCGGGTGGGGGCGGCCGCGACGTCGCTGTGGGCCTCGAGGTAGGCGGGGGTGGTGGTGGCGTAGGTGGTGCCGTGCCGGGGGGCATGAGCACGTATCGCCGGGCCGATGGTGCGGGGCAGCACGTCCTCGGTGGCCAGCAGGCGACCCAGTGCGGACAGTGTCGCTCCGGCCCACACCTCGTCGATCGTGGCCACCGGCCACGGTTCCGCGTCGCCCGGCCGGTCGGTGAGCGTGCGCAGGACGAGATCCGCTTCGGCACGTGAGGCCGCGACCGCCCCGAGCCCTTCGACGAGCGAGTCGAGTCCTCCATGGACGGGTATCGCGCAGTGCGCGGTGGTCCCGCCGGGCGAAGTTCAGGAACCGCGGGCGGATCCGTAGTCACATCGGGCACACGACTGCTCTTGTGGTGGCCGGGGGCCCGGTCGGCCGCTCAGCGGCCGAGTTCCTTGCGGGTGACGCGGCGCAGCTTGCGCCGCTGTCCCGAGTCGAGCGCCAAGTAGGCCGCCGCCGGAACGCCGAGCACGATCAAGAGGGCGGCCCACCAGGGCAGCCAGATCAACAGGATGATGCCGGCGGCCACGCCGCCCGCGGCGATCTTCGCATTCTTCGACATGTCCGTCGCCTCCTTCGCGGCTGTTGCCGCTCTCTGCCTGGAAAACGGTTCGGGCCCGTGTCCGGTTCCGGCACACGACCCTGACCGATCCCTGAGACGCGACCCCTAGGAGACCCTGAGGCCTAGCGCCTGGCGCCTGGCGCCGCACCAACAAGGCCACCGGCTTCCTCGGTGGCCCTTGCCGTGACCGGCTCAGCCATGACCGGGTCACCGGTTCCTCGCCTCAACCGGCCCTGAGTGGCTCGCCGACCTCGCGTAGATGCCGCAGCACCTGCTGGTAGGAATCTGCCAGACCGGTCTCCGCGTAGGGCATACCCACAGCATGGCAGTGCGCGCGGACCAGTGGTTGGGCGAGTCGGAGATGCGGGCGCGGCATGCTCGGGAAGAGGTGGTGCTCGATCTGGTAGTTGAGGCCGCCGAGGAACCAGTCGGTGACCGTGCCGCCGCGGACGTTGCGGGAGGTCAGCACTTGCCGCTGGAGGTGCCCCCAGCGAGCGCCGTCCGGGTCGGGCATCTCCATGCCTTTGTGGTTGGGGGCGAAGGCCAGGCCCAGATGCAGGCCGAACAGGCCCTGGTGGAGGGCAGCGAAGACGAGCGCGTGCCCCAGGGGCATCGCGGTCAGCAGCAGGGTCACATAGCCCGCGAGATGAGCCACCAGGAGGGTCGCTTCCGCGGCGCGTTCGCGCGGGCTCTGACGGCGCAGGTCCCGGAAGCCGTAGACCTTCATGGCGACGCCCTGCAGCAGCGTCAGCGGGAAGAACAACCACGCCTGGTGGCGGGTGAGCCAGCGCCGGAAGCCGATGCGGACGCGGGCCTGCTTGCTGGTGAAGACCAGGACGTCGGCCGCGACGTCCGGGTCCTTCTCGATGTGGTTGGGGTTGGCATGGTGGCGGTTGTGCTTGTCGTTCCACCAGCTCACGCTCATCCCCAGGAGCAGGTTGCCGTGGACGAGTCCGATGAGCCGGGCGAGCGTGCGGTTACCGGTGATCTGGGAGTGCCCGGCATCGTGGCCGATGAACGCGGTACGGGTACACAGCACCGAGAGAGCGGGGGCCAGTAGCAGCACCCACCAGGTGTGCCCGAGAGCGGAGATCCCCATGCCCACGGCCAACAGCGCCAGAGCGTTCACGACCATGCTGCGGACGTACCAGGCCGTACGCCGCTCCAGGAGCCCCTGCGCTTTGACCATGCGCAACAGGGGGGCGAAATCACTGCCGCCGGACCGCCCTGGGTGCGCTTCTGACGGCGGGCTCGCTACCGCGAAGCGGTCCGCGACAGCGGTGGTGGCCTGGGGCATGGTCGGGTCTCCGGTCTCCGGGAAAAGGGGTTGACCTCAGGAAACGTACGGACGAGCGGCCTGTGCCGGCCATGACGCCCTCACCCGTATCCAATGGGGGGCCAGCAGCGGCTCAAAGGGGTGCTGAGTACACCCCCCTCACGGAGGAGTGATCGGGATCACCCTCCCCACCCCTCCGCTCAAGCGAAGAGTGTTGTACTCTCGGCGGCTCCCGGTTTCATTAGTCAAATTTGAGGAATGCGCCATCGCTGTGCACAGGCTGCCCGCTGTCACTCCCTCCGAGATCTCAGAACTCTCCCGCTGTTCCGTCGTCTTCGTCCCCGGTGACCCCGGCCGCACCGGGCGCATCGCCTTCTGGCACCCCGACGCGGACGCTCCCCCCGCCACCGCCGCGGGTGACGTCGAGGACCTGACGGTAGCCCTGCCCAGCGAGGAGGGCATCACGCGGCACGTCGTACCGGCGGCTCTGCTTCCGGTACGGGTCGCGCTGCCCGTCCTCACCCGCGCGCGGGCCGCCTCCGGGGCCCATCCGACCGCCGCCTTCTGGGGGGCGGCAGCTGTACTCGCGCTGCAACTGGCGGCTCGCGGGCTGCTGCTGCCCGGTCTGACCGACAGTGACCACGACGCCTGGCGTGCGGGTCCCCTGGGCGCCGGAGATCTTGATCGGCTGCGCGAACTCGCCGCCGCGATGCCGCCGGAGGCACACGCGGTGCCGCTGGACGACGACGCCGCGCCCCGGCTGCCCGCGCCGGAACGGCTGCTGCGCCAGTTCCTGGACGCGGTCGCCGACACCCTGCCCCGCTCCCCCGCCGCGGTGCCGGCAGCGGGCCACCGGGCCTTCGCCGCGCCCGAGCCGCAACACGTACCGGAACTGCGCCCCTGGGCAGCGGACGTCGCGGCCGGACACGACGCGGGGGTGCGGGTCTCGCTGCGCGTCGAGGTACCCGGGCTACTGACGGAGGCATCCGAGGAGACGCGGCTGCCGTTCCGTGCCGTGGTGCAGATCCACAGTGTCAGCGACCCGTCGCTCGTCGCCGACGCCGCGGAGGTGTGGGCCGGTTCCGGCGCCGCGGCTGGCGCCTTCGGAGCCCCTGCCCGTATGGACGCCCTCCTGGCCCTGCGCCGTGCCACACGCGCGTGGGCGCCGCTCGCACCACTGCTGCAGGCGACGGTGCCCGACGCCATCGAGCTGGCCGACGAGGAGGTCACCGAGCTCCTCGGCGAGGGGGCACGCGCACTCGCCGTCGCGGGCGTCGACGTCCACTGGCCGAAGGAGCTCGCCCGCAGCCTCACCGCCCGTGCCGTGATCGGCCCGGCGGACGACGGCGGCGAGGAGGGACAGGGCCCGGACAGGCTGGCGTCCGACACGCCGTCGTACCTCTCCGCGGACGCCCTGCTCGCCTTCAACTGGCGCTTCGCTCTCGGCGACCAGGAGCTGAGCCGCGCCGAGCTCGACCGCCTCGCGGAGTCGAACCGCCCGGTAGTCAGGCTGCGTGACCAATGGGTCCTCATCGACCCCGAGGAGGCCCGTCGCGCTCTCGCACGACAGGACCGCAAGGTCACCCCGGTCGACGCGCTGAGCGCCGCCCTGACGGGCACCACGGACGTGGACGGCGACCGCGTCGACGTTCAGCCCACGGGCTGGCTCGCGACGCTGCGCGAACGGCTGGCCGACCCGGAGGCCATGGAACCCGTCGGGCAGCCCGCAGCACTCGCCGCGGAGCTGCGCGACTACCAGTTGCGCGGCCTGAACTGGCTCGCCCGGATGACCTCGTTGGGGCTCGGCGGCTGCCTCGCCGACGACATGGGTCTCGGCAAGACCATCACGCTCATCTCCCTGCACCTGCACCGCCAGCAGGACGAGGCGACGAGCGGCCCGACCCTCGTCGTCTGCCCGACGTCCCTGATGGGCAACTGGCAGCGCGAGATCGAGAAGTTCGCGCCGGGCACGGCGGTACGCCGCTTCCACGGCGCCCAGCGCGACCTGGACGACGTGGCGGACGGGTTCGTCCTCACCACGTACGGGACGATGCGGCTCGACACGCAGCGGCTCGCGGCCGTCGACTGGGGCCTGGTCGTCGCCGACGAGGCACAGCACGTCAAGAACCCTTACTCGGCGACCGCCAAGGAGCTGCGCGGCATCAAGGCACGCGCGCGCGTGGCCCTCACCGGCACTCCGGTGGAGAACAACCTTTCCGAGCTGTGGGCCATTCTCGACTGGACCACACCGGGGTTGCTGGGCAAACTCAGCACCTTCCGCACCCGGTACGCCCAAGCCGTCGAGGACGGCACCGACCCGGCTGCGGCCGAGCGGCTCGCCAAGCTGGTGCGTCCCTTCCTGCTGCGTCGCCGCAAGTCCGACCCCGGCATCGCCCCGGAGCTGCCGCCCAAGACCGAGACGGACCGCGCGGTGTCGCTCAGCACCGAACAGGCCGGCCTCTACGAGGCGGTGGTACGTGAAGCGCTCGCGGAGATCTCCGGTGCGGACGGCTTCGCCCGCCGAGGTCTGATCGTCAAGCTGTTCACCGGGCTGAAGCAGATCTGCAACCACCCCGCGCAGTACCTCAAGGAGGACAAGCCGCGGCTCACCGGCCGGTCGGGGAAGCTGGAGCTCCTGGACGAGCTGCTCGACACGATCCTCGCCGAGGACGCCAGCGTGCTCGTGTTCACCCAGTACGTGCAGATGGCCCGGCTCATCGAACAGCATCTGTCGGCGCGCGGTGTGCCCTCCCAGTTCCTGCACGGCGGCACGCCCGTAGCCGAGCGCGAGGCGATGGTGCAGCGCTTCCAGGACGGTGACGTCCCGGTCTTCCTGCTGTCGTTGAAGGCGGCCGGCACCGGTTTGAACCTCACACGGGCCGAGCACGTCGTGCACTACGACCGCTGGTGGAACCCGGCGGTCGAGGCACAGGCCACAGACCGTGCCTACCGCATCGGGCAGACACAGCCCGTGCAGGTGCACCGCCTGATCGCGGAAGGCACGATCGAGGACCGCATCGCCGAGATGCTGCTGCGCAAGCGCGAGCTGGCCGACGCCGTCCTCGGCACCGGCGAGGCGGCACTCACCGAGCTGACCGACGCCGAACTGGCCGATCTGGTCGAGCTGCGAGGGGGCGCACGTTGAGCGACGCGTACGACGAAACGTATCCCTTCAGGGGCGGGAGCGGCATGGACGGCGACGACGGGAGCGAGCACGTGACGACGCACGGCGACGAGTCGGCGGCACCTGACGGCGAGCGGACGTTCGCCGCGCTGCCCCCCGCGCACGGGCGGGGCTTCGCGGAGACCTGGTGGGGCCGCGCCTGGCTGCAGGCGCTGGAGGACACGGCGCTGGACACGGCGCAACTCAAGGTGGGCCGCAGGCTCGCGCGCGCGGGAGCCGTGGGCGCCGTATCGGTACGCCCCGGTCGCATCACGGCGGTCGTCCAGGACAAGGACGGCACAGCACACCGCTCCGACGTGCTGATCCAGCGTCTGAGTCCGCAGGAGTGGGATCGCTTCCTGAGCATGACCGTCGAGCGCGCCGGGCACATCGCCGCGCTGCTCGACCGTGACATGCCGCCCCACTTGGTGGAGGACGCCGCGGCAGCAGGCGTGGACCTGCTTCCCGGGATCGGCGACCTGGAGCCGGAGTGCGACTGCGAGGCATGGGACCACTGCGGACACACGGCCGCCCTGTGCTACCAGGTGGCACGGCTGCTCGACCAGGACCCGTTCGTCCTGCTCCTGATGCGGGGCCGTGGCGAGCGCGGGCTCCTGGACGAGTTGCAGGTCCGCAGCGTGGCGCGGCAGGACGCCGACGACACCGTGCCGGCGGAGCCGCAGGCAGCCGCTCAGGAGGGCGTGGACGCCGCCGAGGCGTACGCGGAGGGCGCCATCCTGCCGCCTCTGCCCGAAGCGCCTCCGCTGCCCTCGGAACCGGGACCGCCGCCGTCGCTGGACACGGAGACGGAACCGGCTGCCGGCCTCGACGTGGCGGCGCTGGCATTCCTCGCGGCCCGTGCGGCTGCCGAGGCGCACCGGCTGCTCGCCGAGGCGCTGTCCCCCGGCCACGAGCACCAGCCCGTCGAACCCGAATGGACGCTCTCCGAGGACGCCGCGCGTCTGGCCGCGGCCGCCCCGGACGCAGCGACAGCCGCCCGCCTGGCGGAAGCCTCGGGCAGGGACAAGGAAGGTCTCGCCGGCGCGGTGCGGGCCTGGGGGTACGGCGGGCGGGCCGCGCTCGCCGTACTGGAGGAGGAGTGGACGCCTCGGGGTGACGTTCTGGCACGCGCGCGTGCCGCGCTCGACGCGGCGTGGGACGAGGACGAGCGACCGGTACTGCGGGCCGCCCGCAACCGCTGGACGGTGGCCGGCGCGGACACGCAGCTCCGCCACGGTGCCGACGGCCGATGGTGGCCGTACCGCAAGGAGCGCGGCCGCTGGGTGCCCGCGGGCCCCGCGGCGCACGACCCGGCGACGGCCTTGGCGATGGCCACAGGGGCCGAGTGACACGGTGCAGGACGGGTGAGGTCACCGTGGCTGAAACGTGTAGGGCGGCCCCCGGCGTATCCACTCGTGCACCCTGCGCGCCGGGAACACCGGCACGCGCACTCGCCTCGTCCAGCGATTGAGCAAGGTCATGACATCGAGGACCGTGGAGCGCGCCGGTTCAGTTGTGCGGATCGACCCGAGAGGGGATGACACGGCAGGTGCCCCACCGCTGCTGATGGTCCGGTGATGGTCGACGGCGCCTCCTGCCCCTCGCGGGAGGCGCCGTTGGCACGGGAAGGGAGAGCCGGGACGGACAGGGTGGGGCGAGTGCCCCCTCCAGTAGCAGGCATACACAGGGTGTGCGATTCACCCAGAGGGGTGCCGGTCGTTCACCACCGCGACACCTGATGTTCGTGACAGCGGCGAAAGGTGGCGCCGTCACCGAAATCGTGTCCAGGAGGCCCCGATGTCCGCGCCTGTCGCCGGTCAGCGCCGTGTCCGCCGGTCCGCCGCTGTCGGCGTACCGCTCGCCCTGCTCACCGCGATCGCGGTCACCGGCACCGCCCTCGGTGCTCCTGCCGACGCGAAGCGCCCCGGAGGCACGGCCCGTGTCACCGCCACGGCCACTCTGGGAGACATCCCACTGGGCACGTTCAGCAACCGCCTGCTGCCCGGGACGGTGCGCAACGACCGGGGTGTGGATCTCGGCGGCATCGGCAGCGACCTCTACCCCGCGGGTCGCAAGGGCGAGTTCTGGACGGTCACCGACCGGGGGCCGAACGGCCAGATCAAGGTCGCCGGCAAGAAGCGCCGGACGTTCCCGGTGCCCGGCTTCGACCCGGCGATCGTGAGGATCCGGGTGACCGGGCAGGCCGTCAAGGTCATCGACGCACTGCCCGTCACCACGCGTTCCGGCAAGCCGGTCACCGGCCTGCCCAACCAGGAGGGGCGCGACGAGGCTCCGTACTCCTACGACGCCACCAAGCCTCTCCCGTACGATCCGAACGGTCTGGACACCGAAGGCATCGTGCGCGCCGATGACGGCAGCTTCTGGCTGGCCGACGAGTACGGGCCGTCGCTGGTGCACGTCTCCGCGCGCGGGAAGGTCCTCAAGCGCTACGTTCCGCGGGGGCTGAAGCTGCGCGGCGCGGACTACCCGGTCGTCGAGGCGCTGCCGGGCGTACTGCTGCACCGCAAGGTCAACCGCGGCTTCGAGGGGCTGGCCCAACTGCCCGGCGGTGACCTGGTGATGGCGGTGCAGAGTCCGCTGTCCCTGCCGGACGAGGAAGCGGGCGAACGCTCCCGCACGGTCCGGCTGCTGCGGTTCTCGCCGTCCAGGCAGGCGGTGACCGCCGAGTACGCGTACCGCTTCGACCCGGTGGGTGTCGTCGACCCGGGTGAGGACGACACCTCCGAGCTGAAGACGTCGTCCGTGGTCGCCGTGGGCCGGGACCGCCTGCTGGTGCAGGAGAGGACCGACAAGGCGGCCCGGCTGCATCTGGTGCGCCTCGACCGGCGCACGAACATCCTCGGCGAGCGGTGGGACGACGTCGCGACGCGACCGTCCTTGGAGGAACTCGACGATCCCGGGGCCTCCGGTGTTCCGGTGCTGCGCAAGCGCTTGGTCGTGGACCTCGGCAGGCTCAAGGGCGTCCCCGGCAAGATCGAAGGGGTCGCCCGGGTCGACCGCCGCACACTGGCGCTCATCAACGACAACGACTTCGGGATGACCGACGGTCTTGAGGCGTTCGACAAGAACGGCCGGCTGGTGGACAGCGGAGTGGAGACCACCGTGACGTACGTGCGGTTGCCGAAGACCCTGTAGCGAAGCCAGTGGTGCCCGCGGAGGCGCTGCCGGGCACGCCGGGAGCGCCTCTCGCCGGCTGCAGGCCGGCCTCCCGTCCCGACGCGGGGCAGCGACTCCAAGGGGACCGTGCGGCACGTCTTACGGGGCGTCGTCGCCCGCGGGCGACGGCAGGAGCGATTCGAGGCCGCTCGGCAGCGCCGTCGGTAGCGAGGGGATACCGCTGGGCAGTTCGGTCGGGAGCTCACTCGGGAGCTCGGTCGGGAGGCCGCTCGGCAGGAGCGTGGGGATCTGCGTCGGGATGCTGAGCGAAGGCGTGGGACGGGGAACACTGCTTCTGCTGCTCTCCGAAGGGCGCTTCTTGTCCGGTGAGTCGTCGTTTCCGGTGGCCACGAAGACCACGGCGACGACCACCCCGACAGCCACGAGCACGGCCAGCAGGATGAACAGCCCGTTGCGCCGTCCGGGCGGACCTCCACCGGGCGGCGGCTGCCATCCCGCGCCTCCAGGGGGTGGACCGTACCCGTCGGGCGGCGAGCCGTATCCGCCACCGGGAGACCCATCGGGAGGCCCGTACCCACCACCTCCTGGCGGCCCGTACCCACCGTCCCAGGCAGGCCCGTACCCGCCTCCTGGAGGCGGGCCGACATCACCACCCCCAGGAGGGACGTCACCGGGTGGACGAGGAGGCTGCGGCGGTTCGGGCGGCATGGCCATGCTGTCAAGCGTCACCACGAACCGGTCACCGCGCGACCCCTGAGCGGCAGTTGGTACACGTCCGCATGACGGAGCGGACGATTCCGGCACGAGCCCGCAACGCTCCCCCGGACAGGGCCGTCAGCCCCGCACCCCCAGAAGGTGGTCCATGGCCAGTTGGTCCAGCCGTTCGAAGGCCATGCCGCGCGTGGCGGCCGCCGCCACGTCGAAGTCCTCGTAGGCTCCGCGGTCGGCGAGCAGTCCGGCGAGACCGTCCTCGGCCGTGGGCTGTGCCAGCTCGTGCAGACGCGCGTCCCGGAGTGCGTCCCGCACCTCGGGGTCGGCGCGGAAGGCGGCGGCACGCTCACGCAGGATCAGGTAGTTGCGCATGCAGCCCGCAGCGGACGCCCACACCCCTTCGTAGTCCTCGGTTCGTGGCGGTTTGAAGTCGAAGTGGCGTGGTCCGTCGTAACCGCCGCTCTCCAGGAGGTCGACCAGCCAGAAGGCACTGCGCACGTCTCCCGCGCCGAACCGCAGGTCCTGGTCGTACTTGATGCCGTTCTGGCCGTTGAGGTCGAAGTGGAAGAGCTTGCCCGACCACATGGCCTGTGCGATGCCGTGCGGGAAGTTCAGGCCGGCCATCTGCTCGTGGCCCACCTCGGGGTTCACGCCGTACAGCTCGGGCCGCTCCAGTCGCTCGATGAACGCGAGGGCGTGGCCGACGGTGGGCAGCAGGATGTCGCCACGCGGTTCGTTGGGCTTGGGCTCGATCGCGAAGCGCAAGTCGTAGCCCTGCTCGGTCACGTAGGCGCCGAGCAGGTCGAACGCCTCCTTCATGCGGTCGAGCGCGGCGCGCACGTCCTTGGCCGCACCGGATTCGGCGCCCTCGCGGCCGCCCCAGGCGACGTAGGTCCCGGCACCGAGCTCGGCCGCGAGGTCGATGTTGCGGATCGTCTTGCGCAGCGCGTACCGCCGGACGTCCCGGTCGTTGGCCGTGAACGCGCCGTCCTTGAACACGGGGTGCGTGAACAGGTTCGTGGTCGCCATGGGCACGACGAGGCCCGTGGTGTCGAGCGCTGCTCGGAAGCGCTTGACGTGGGCGTCACGGTCGGCGTCCGAGGAGCCGAACGGGACGAGGTCGTCGTCGTGAAAGGTCACTCCGTAGGCGCCCAGTTCCGCGAGGCGGCGGACCGCCTCAGCCGGTTCCAGTGGCGCCCGGGTGGCGTCACCGAAGGGGTCTCTGCCCTGCCAGCCGACGGTCCACAGTCCGAAGCTGAACCGGTCCTCCGGGGTGGGCTGATAGTTCATGCGGGGCTCCTCGGCAGCTTCGAGACTATTTCGTCATGGCAGTTAACAAATTAGTATCCACTCCTGCCCGCTGAGAAGACCGAGGACCGTATCGAAGGCTTCCTAGGAGGAAGCTTGCGTGGAACAGCACACCTGGGCGGTACACATCCCTCTGGGAGCGGGCACATGTGCCTGGGGCTGGGCGGAGTGCCAGGTGAGGCCGGGGTGCACCCGGGAAGCGCAGAGCGGGAACGGAGACGCCGATGTCGTCAGCGCCAGCTACCGAGGGTCCCCTGGTCGTCGGGGTGGACAGTTCTACGCAGTCCACCAAGGTCCTGGTCGTCGACGCCGCCACCGGGAGGGTCGTGGCGCGGGGCCAGGCTCCGCACACGGTCACGTCGGGCGCCTTGCGCGAGAGCGACCCGGAGCAGTGGTGGAGCGCCCTGGGTGAGGCACTGCGCCAGTGCGGCGCCGCCGCGCACGAAGCCGCCGCCGTGTCGATCGCCGGGCAGCAGCACGGGCTCGTGACGCTGGATGACCGGGGCAGGCCCGTGCGTCCCGCGCTGCTGTGGAACGATGTGCGTTCCGCACCTCAGGCCAGGCGTCTCGTCGAGCAGTTGGGCGGCGCCAAGGCGTGGGCCGACCGCGTCGGCAGTGTGCCCGGCGCGTCCTTCACCGTGACCAAGTGGGCCTGGCTCGTCGAGCGGGAACCGGCGTCAGCGCGCGCCACCACCGCCGTGCGGCTCCCCCACGACTACCTGACACAGCGCCTCACGGGCTCCGGTACCACGGACCGGAGTGATGTCTCCGGTACCGGGTGGTGGTCGTCGGCCACCGAGGGATACGACGAGGACATCCTCGCCCTGGTGGGCCTGGACCCCGCGGCGCTACCGCGGGTGGCCCGCCCGGGAGAGGTCGTCGGCACGGTGCGTGACGGCGGCGAACTGCCCTTCTCCAAAGGCACACTGGTGGCGCCCGGAGCCGGGGACAACGCGGCAGCCGCCCTGGGACTCGGCCTGCGCCCCGGCACACCGGTGCTGAGCCTCGGCACCTCCGGCACGGTGTTCGCGGTGGCGGAGCACCGCACCGCGGACCCGAGCGGCACGGTGGCCGGGTTCGCCGACGCGAAGGGCTCCTGGTTGCCCCTCGCCTGCACGCTCAACTGCACGCTGGCCGTCGACCGCGTGGCCACGCTGCTGGGGCTGGACCGCGACGCGGTACAGCCGGGCGGGTCCGTCACGCTGCTCCCGTTCCTGGACGGTGAGCGCACCCCGGACCTGCCGCAGGCCTCGGGGCTGCTGCACGGGCTGCGGCACGACACGTCGCCCGGCCAGATCCTGCAGGCGGCCTACGACGGGGCGGTGCACGCCCTCCTGGGCGCTCTCGACGCCGTCCTCGGGGGCGCCGCGGACCGCTCGCAGCCGATCCTCCTGATCGGAGGCGGGGCCCGCGGCACCGCCTGGCAGCAGACCGTACGCCGACTGTCGGGACGGCCTGTCCAGATCCCGGAGGCGCGTGAGCTGGTCGCGCTGGGCGCCGCCGCGCAGGCGGCCGGCCTGCTGACGGGTGAGGATCCCGCAGCGGTCGCGCGCCGCTGGGACACCGCGCGCGGACAGGTCCTCGACGCCATGGAGCGAGACGAGGCCACCCTCTCCAGGATCACCGAGGTACTCTGCGACGCGGTTTCCCTGCTGGACAGGGACTCCTAGAGGCAGCGGTACGAGCGTCACGCCCGTGTGTGCCGCCTATGGCCGGGCACGGGACGGCCAGGCGCGGTGCTGCCGGGCACGGCACGACGGACACGGAGAGGCGGGGGGACGGAGCAGGGCATGAGCGCACCGCCGCACGAGGCCCGCCCCGGAGTGACCGGTGCGCGGCTGCCCGACACTCAGCACGGCATGCGCCGCCGCAACCTCGCGCGCGTGATGCACACCGTCGCGGCGCACGGCCCGCTGTCCCGTGCGTCCGTCGCCTCCCGGATCGGGCTGACGCGGGCAGCCGTATCCACGCTGGTGGACGAACTGACCCGCTCCGGCCTCCTGGAGGAGCTCGGTCCCGAGCGCCCCGGCAAGGTGGGACGGCCGGGATCCGCACTCACCGTCAGCGCCCGGGGCCCCGTCGGCATCGGCGCGGAGGTGGGCGTCGACCATCTGTCCGTCTGCGCGGTCGACCTGCGCGGTGACGTACGCGCGCGTGCGGGACGCGCGGTCGGCAATCGAGGACGCCCGCCGGATCCGGTTCTCGCGGATCTCGCCGAACTGATCGGGCAGGTCGTGCACGAAGCGGAGCGTAAGGGCCTGCGGCCGGCCGGTCTGGCGGTCGCGGTGCCGGGCCTCGTCGCACGCGGCAGTCACACGGTGGTACGCGCTCCCAACCTCGACTGGCACCAGACCGACGTCGGCGCACTGCTCCCGGTCGAGCTGCCGCTGACCGTGGACAACGAGGCGAACTTCGGCGCACGGGCGGAGCTCTGGCTGGGCGAGGGCGTGCCGGACGACTTCCTGCACGTCTCCGCTGAGATCGGCATCGGTGCCGCGCTCGTGGTCGACGGGTTGTTGCTGCGCGGGAGCCGGGGCTTCGCGGGTGAGCTGGGCCATGTGCCGGTCCGTCCGGACGGCCCTGCGTGCCCGTGCGGGGGGCGCGGATGCCTGGAGCAGTACGCGGGAGAGGAAGCGGTCCTGCGGGCCGCCGGGCTACGACAGGGACCGGACCGCGTCGGGCTCCTCGTCGAGCGCGCCACCGACGGGGACGAGAGGGTCCGCCAAGCGCTGCGAGACGCCGGGACGGCTTTGGGCATCGCGCTGACGGGCGCCGTCAACCTTCTGGACCCCCGCACGGTCGTCCTCGGAGGGGCGCTCTCACGCCTCGCCCCGTGGCTCATACCGAACCTCGCAGAGGAGCTGGGACGCCGCACCGCCGGACGAGGCTGTTCCGTCACCGTCTCCCGTATCGGTTCCGACGGGCCCTTGCTGGGAGCGGCGCACTCCGTGGTGCGGTCGGTGCTCGACGACCCGGCGGGAGCGGTGTAGCGGTGTAGCCGAGGCGCTCTCGGCTCGGGGCGGCTGCTGCGTGACGCGGTCGGTCCTCGATGGTCCGACGGGAGCGCGGTGGGGGGTTCAGTCGCCGGTCCACCACAGCCCATCCCCCACACGAGTGGCCCTGTTTTCCACAGCCACCGTGCTGTACACAGATACGCCGAAGGCCCTTCCGCCACCACCGACGCGGCTCGTACGGTGATTCGCGTGAGCCGGTCTCTCGCGCTCGGCGAGGAAAGGCCGTATCGATCGGGGGATACGCATGTCGGGGGAACACAGCTCGGGCCGGTGTGTCGAGGGCGCGCGAGCATGGGCGGGGAAGCCACTCTTCTGCTCGCCGGCCTCGTCGTTCCCTTTCCTCGCGCTTTTCCCTGCTCGTTCCTTCCGTCCCCGGTTCCTCCGAGCCCCGGCGGGCCGCGAGCCAGACCCACAAGCAACTCGTGCGCACGACCGATTGACACAGCCGGGCCGGACGGTGCACTCGTACAGACCGGGGCATAACGCGACCCACCCGGTGCCCGGCACCCAGCACCAGCACCAGCACCAGCACCAGCACCAGCACCAGCACCAGCACCAGCACCAGCACAGTCGTACACCTCACCGCACAGCTCAGAGCGGAGCTCCAGCCCATGAGTGACCCACGCCTGCTCACCGTCCGCCCCGAACCCAGCCAGTACGCATGGACGTTCGGCGGGGCTCCGCCTCTCGCGCGTATACAGCCGGGCACGGTGCTCGACCTGTACACGGAGGACTGCTTCGCCGGGAAGGTGCGTTCCGAGAAGGACCTGGTCTCGCAGGTGTGCGAGTTCCCCTTCCTCAATCCCCAGACCGGTCCCTTCCACGTGGAGGGCGCGGAGCCGGGCGACACGGTCGCCGTCCACTTCGTGTCCATCGAACCGGCGCGGGACTGGGCCGCCTCCACCACCGTCCCCTTGTTCGGGGCCCTCACCTCCACGCACGCCACGGCGTCCCTGCAGCCGCCGCTGCCCGAGCGCGTATGGATCTGGCAGTTGGACCGCGCCCGCCGCACAGCTCAGTTCAGCGCACGCGACAGTGATTTCCAGATCGAGCTGCCGCTGGACCCCATGCACGGAACTGTCGGTGTCGCCCCCGCCAACCTGGAGGTGCGCTCGGCTCTCGTGCCCGACGCCCATGGCAGGAACATGGACACCCCCGAGATGCGGGCGGGCGTCACCTGCTATCTCGGGGTGAACGTCGACGGCGCCCTGCTGAGCCTCGGCGACGGGCACGCGCGCCAGGGCGAGGGCGAGACCTGCGGCGTGGCTGTCGAATGCGCGATGCACACCGTCGTGATCGTAGAGCTCCTGAAGGGCGTGGCGACGCCCTGGCCACGCATCGAGTCGGACACGCACATCATCTCGACGGGCTCCGCCCGCCCCCTGGAGGACGCCTTCCGGATCTCCCAGCTCGACCTCGTGCAGTGGCTCGTTCGGGATTACGGCTTCAGCGATCTGGACGCGTACCAGTTCGCCACTCAAACTGTGCAAGCGCCCCTGGCGAACGTCTGCGATACGAACTACACGTGCGTGGCGAAACTCCGCAAGGAGTGGCTGCCCGCACGGGAGACCCACCGCGGCCTGCACGCCCGGCTACAGGAGCAAGCGGCGGAACTGACCGGATCGGCGCCTTCGGGCAGGGCCCCGTCGGGCCCGGCGCAGCGCACTCCCGGCCACGCCGAGCGCCACGAGATATGAAGCTCCACCTGCAAGATCCAGCCTTCAAGGCCCCCTGCGACGCACGCACCGTGCGGTCCAGCCGCTCCCCCCACCGAGAGGCAGAACAGCCATGGATCAAGCAAGTGAACGGGCGACGGATCTGACGCCGATCACGACAGACGACGGCACCCGGCCGACGACACCACACGCGTCGAAGTTCCTGCCCAGCAGACGGCGCCTTCTGCAGGGCGCGGCCCTCGCCGCCGTACCGTCGGCCCTCTGGGTCTCCCCCACCGCGGCGAAGACACGCGCCGTCGCCTACCCACCGACCGAATGGGTGCCGGCCAGTCCCTCCAACTACACGGCCTCTAACCGCCCCAGCTCCTACCCCGTCACCCACGTGGTCGTCCACGTCACGCAGGAGACGTACGCCGACACGCTGGCCATTTTCAAAAACCCGGCGAAGAAAGTTTCCGCCCACTACGTGGTCCGCTCGGCCGACGGCCACATCGCCCAGTGTGTCAGCGAGCGCAACGTCGCCTGGCACGCGGGCAACTGGACGTACAACACCCGCAGCATCGGCATCGAACACGAGGGGTGGGTCGACGAACCCGAGTACTTCACCGACGAGATGTACAGACAGTCGGCCCTCCTCACGGCAGCGATCTGCGACAGATACGGCATCCCGAAGAACCGGCAGCACATCATCGGCCACGTGGAGGTCCCCGGCGCGGACCACACCGACCCGGGCCGGTACTGGGACTGGTCGCGCTATATCCGAATGATCAACCTTGCCTGAGGGAGGTGGCACCGGACCCCCCACCGGCTCGGCCCACGGCTGACCGCGCGCAACCACGGCTCACGGCTCACGGCTCACGGCTCACGGCTCACGGCTGCAACGTCGCCTGGCGGGTCAGGGCACATAGGAGTCGGCCCGCGCTGACGGTGGCGGCTCGGCGCGGGCGGGGGCGGAGAGCGGCGGCGCGCGGACGGTTGTCGGCCGCTGTTTCCGGAGTGACGATGGCAGCAGGTCAGCACCGTCCCTGTCGCAGCCTCCGGGGCTGCCACCACCGCCAGCGCCGTCCGTACGAGGAGGCCGACTTGACTGATCCATGGGTGGCCCTCGAGCCCGGTGCCGATCCGGCGGAGCGGGTGCGGACGATACGTCGGGCTCATGAGCGGTTCACCGCGGCAGGGTCGGTCGCGCGGCCGGTGCGCTCCGTGGTGGCCGATTCGTGGCGGCGTTCGGCGCGGGCCCGGGTCAGCCCCGCGGACAGCGGGGCATCGGTCGAGCTCACGGCCGGTGACCTGGGCGCGTACCGGGCGGAGCACCCACTGGCCAGGGTGATGCCGCTGTTCCGTGAGTTGATGGGTGGCTTCGCCAAGGACGGGGAGCACCTGCTGGCGGTGTGTGACGCGTACGGCAGGCTGCTGTGGGTCGAGGGGCATCCCTCGGCCCGGGCGCGGGCGGGGCGGATGAACTTCGTGCCCGGGGCTCGTTGGGCGGAGTCGGCGATGGGGACGAACGCGCCGGGGACAGCGGTAGCCGTGGACCGGCCGGTGCAGGTGTTCGCCACGGAACACTTCGTCCGTGAGGTGCAGTCGTGGACGTGTGCCGCGGCTCCGGTGCACGATCCGCGCTCCGGCCGGTTGCTCGGAGCCGTCGACGTCACCGGTGGTGACGGTCTGGCGCATCCGCACAGCCTCGCGTTCGTACAGGCGGTGGCACGGGCGGCGGAGTCGCATCTGGCGTTGCTGGCACCGGAGGTGGAGGACACGGACGCTCTGGAGTTGACGGCGCTCGGGCGGGACGAGGCGCTGGTGCTCGTAGGCGGACGCAAGCGGCGGCTGAGCCGACGGCACAGCGAGATCATGGTTCTCCTGGCCCGCCACCCCGAGGGCCTGAGCGGAGACGAGTTGCTGTGCGCCCTGTACGAGGACGAGTCGGTGACTCCGGTGACGCTGCGGGCGGAGTTGACGCGGCTGCGGCACGTGCTGGGCCCCGAGGTACTGCGATCGCGGCCGTACCGCCTGGCGGTTCCGGTCACGTCGGACGTGGACGTGGTGGAGCGGCGCCTGGGGTGCGGCGCGGTGACTGCGGCGTTCTCCGTGTACGCCGGGCCACTGTTGCCGGGGGCGCAGGCTCCCGCGGTGGCGCGGCTGCGGCGACGGCTCGCCGATCAGATGCGGGCGGCACTGATCACTCGCGGTGACCCGGACCTCCTGGCGGACTGGGTGCACGCGCCGTGGGGCGAGGAGGACGTGGAGGTGTGGCGGGCGCTGGCGGCGGTGCGGCCGACGGCGCCGGTGCTGGCACGGTTGCGGTCCCTGGACCGGGAGCTGGGCAACGGCGCCCCCGGCGGGGTGGGCCGCGCGTAACACGACCGTCCCGCGAGACCACCCGCACCGTGAAGGGGGTCAGCCCGCATCCACCGCCCCATGCCGACACCGATCGCCCAGCAACCGACAACCACAGCCCACACCCCATACGTCCCCACAGCCCATAGCCCATAGCCCACAGCCCACAGCCCACAGCCCACAGCCCACA
>NZ_JASCXL010000007.1:0-123630 GCF_030010595.1 Streptomyces sp. CC224B
CGCCGCAGATGAAGATGATCGCCGCGCTGCGCAACCAGTTCGGCGGCCACGCGGTCGAGTCCAAGAGCGAGCACTGACCGGCGCACCGCACCGATCCACGCACCGCTCCGGTCCACGTACCTCCACCACCCACCCATAAGCAACCGAGAAGCAATCCACCACGACAAAGGGGGCACGGCGCCATGGGCGACCTCCTGCTGGTCCGGCACGGCGAGACCGAGTGGAGCCTGTCCGGCCAGCACACCAGCTGGACGGACAAGCCCCTCACCCCGCACGGCGAGGAACAGGCCAAGTCCCTCGCCCCGCTCCTCGCCGGACGGCCCTTCGCCCTGGTCCTCACCAGCCCGCGGCGCCGCGCGGTCCGCACCGCCGACCTCGCGGGCCTGGCGGGGGCCACCCCGTACGACGACCTCCGAGAGTGGGACTACGGCGCGTACGAAGGCGTCACCACCCGCGAGATCCACCGCACCCGGCCGGACTGGGACCTCTGGACGGACGGCGTGCCGCCCGGCCCCGACGGGCACCCGGGGGAGTCGCCGGCCGAGGTCGGCGAGCGGGCCGACCGCGTCCTGTCCCGCGTGGACGCGGCCCTCGCGGCCGACGAGGGCGACGTCGTCCTGGTCGCGCACGGGCACTTCCTGCGCGTGCTCACCGCCCGCCGCCTCGGGCTCGCGCCCGCCGACGGGCGGCTGTTCCAGCTCGCGACGGGCACGGTGAGCCGGCTGTCGACGGAGCACGGCACGCCCGTCGTCGCGGCCTGGAACGTACGGCCGCGGTCCTGACCGCGCGGTGACGCCCCGCCACCTCCCGACCAGGGAGGGGGCGGGGCGTCGTCATTCCGGCCTCTGCTCCGGGGGGCGCCTGCTCCGGCCCCCGTCCGAGGGGCCCTCTCGTCCGTCCGCGGCGCGCGGCGTACGATCACGCCCCATGAAGTAGGCGATGACCTCCGCACCGGTCCGCACGACGCCGTTCCGAGCCTTCGCTCCGGCGTCGCGGCGGTGCGCCCGTACGCCCGTACGCCCGTCATCCCCGCACACGAACGGACACCCCATGACTGACCTCCACCGCACCCCGGCCGACGCGCGCTTCCTCGACTCCGTCACCCGGCAGCTCGCCGCCCTGCCCGGCGTACGGGCCGTCACCCTCGGCGGCTCCCGCGCCCAGGGCACCCACACCCCCGACAGCGACTGGGACTTCGCCGTGTACTACCGCGACGGCTTCGACCCCGCGGACCTGCGCGCCGTGGGCTGGGACGGCGAGGTGTCCGGGATCGGCGACTGGGGCGGGGGCGTCTTCAACGGCGGGGCCTGGCTGACCGTCGAGGGCCGCCACGTCGACGTCCACTACCGCGATCTCGCCGTCGTGGAGCACCAGGTGGCCGAGGCCGAGGAGGGGCGCTTCCACTGGGAGCCGCTGATGTTCCACCTCGCCGGCATCCCCAGCTACCTCCTCGTCGCCGAACTCGCCGTCAACGAGGTGCTGAGCGGCAGCCTGCCGCGGCCGGCCTACCCGCGGGCGCTGCGCGAGGCGGCCCCGCCGTTCTGGCGCGGCCGGGCCGCCCTGACCCTCCGGTACGCCAAGGGCGCGTACGTGCCCCGCGGCCAGGCCACCGAGGTCGCGGGCGCGCTGGCCACCGCGGCCATGGAGACGGCCCATGCCGTGCTCGCCGCGCGCGGGGAGTGGACCACGAACGAGAAGCGGCTGCTGCGGCGGGCGGGCCTGCGCGGCGTCGACACCGCCGTGGCCCGGCTCCGGCCGGACCCGGGCGCCCTGGCGCGTGCGGTCGCGGACGCGGAGAGGCTGCTCGAAGCCGCGGCCTGAGCCGGACCGGCAGGGCTCCTCTGCCATCCGCCCGCCCTCCACCGGCCTCCGGCCTCGTCCTCGAACGCCGGACCGGCTGGAATCGCGCCGGGCCGCACCGGAGAGTCCTGGCCTCGGCCGCGCAGGACGACTGCGCCGCGCCGGGGCATCTCCGCTGTTCTTCCACCTCGCGGTGGGTCAGCGCAGCAGGGCGGCCGTGAACTGATCGCGCTCGGCTGTCAGCCATGTCTGGATGCGGTCCCAGCGGTCCCATCCGCCGTGTTCTTCCAGTGCTTGGAGGTAGGCGGGCTCTTCGTTGGCGACGCGGTGGGCGACGAAGGCCCGGCAGACCTCCGTGGCCTGCTCGATGACGCCGGGCAACTCGGTGCGGTCTGCTGCTGAGAGGCCGTAGCTGTCGGCAAGGATCCGTAGTCGTGCGAAGGCATCGAGTTCGCCGGGGTTGAGGGTGGTCGCGGACGCGGGATCGAGCATGGGTACCCAGTAGCGGGCGGCCATGGCCAGGTCCCAGACGGGGCGGCCCGGGGCCGCTTGGTCGAAATCGATCAGCGCGGCAGCGCGACCGTTGCGGAAGACGACGTTCTCCGGGCACACGTCGTTATGGCACAGCAGCGATCCTCCGGCCGGATCGGCGAGTTCCGTGGGCCAGTCGGCGTCGGGGTCGACCTCGATGGCTGCGCCGGCCTGGTGCAGGCGGCGCAGGAGATTCCCCACCGATTCGAGGGCGGTTGTCGTCAGCACCCAGCGCGGAAACGGTGGCAGTGCCACGTCGCCAGGGACGAAGGTCAGATGCTCGCGACCGTCCGCCGTGAGGCGGACGGGGGTGGGAGCCCCCTCGAAGCCGTGCTCTTTGAGTGCGAGAAGGTGGACGTGAAGGGCACGGGCGTTGCGCGGCGCGGGGCGTTGGACAAACCGCCCCCGGCGGAAGACCGCCCCCGCGTTCGCCATCCCGCCGACCAGTACTTCGCCATCTGCCGCCGCGCCTCCAGCCGTCATACCGATCACGCTACCCCCGGTTCGGGAGTTGCCGTGGACCGGCCCGAAAGGCGATCCGCCGGGTGGGCGGCCGGCCGGGCGATGCGTTTGCGGCGGGGCTATGTCGCCGAGGTCACCTTGTCGCTTTGTGGCCACTCGAAGAGGACTACGTGCCAGTGGCCGTCCTCGTGGATGAGGTCGACCGTTTCGCGCACGGTCTTCCCGCCCTCGTCGCAGGCGGTCAGCGCGGCCTTGCCCGTGTAGTCGCCCATCAGCTCGTACGCGAAGGGCGCCTTCGTGATGGCGACCATGGCTTGTCGGGAGCGGCGCCCCCTGCGAGGAGAGCCTTCGTGTCACGGTCGTTCAGGGCCTGGACGTAGTTCTGCACGGTGCCCTCCCGTTGTGCGTGTTGGGCGTGCGATACGTGAGGTACCGGTCCCTGCCCAAGCGAACCCACCACCTGAGATCCGTCCGGGACATGGGCCTCGCAGATGTCCTGCAAGCGGACTGGGACCGCAACAACGCCCGTGTTCTTGGTGCAATCCTCGTGTGCTTGATGTTGTGTTCCCGCCGCTTCCGCGTGGCCGGGGGGGGGAGAGAGATGCAGTTGGTGCAGTCGTTGTCGTACTTGCGGTAATCGCTGTTGTAGTTCTTCCAGTGCTTGCTCGCCAAGCGGCCATCGCAGGGTCGCCGCCGCTGTCGATCGCCGGGGGCGTGAGGTCCGGCTCGGCCGAGAGATACGGGACGAGAGCCTCTTCCACGAGGAGGCGCTGCGGGCTGCGCCGGGCACCGACCGGCAGCGCGCCCCGCTCCAGATCCCCACGAATCCTGTCGGATGCCTGCATGTAGGAGATCGCGATGAGCGCGGCGAACGTCGCATTGCACGCGGGCAGCGGCCGCACGCTGACGATCTCGTGGAAGAGCGCGGCCGCCCGCCAGGAAGCATCGGGCAGGTAACGACCTGCCATACGCGAGGGCGGGTGTCGGGTGGTCCTGCCCTGGGCGGCGATGAGTCGGGGCTCGCGGTGGCCGCCGTGGTGCTCGTCCTCATCTTCGGCTCGCTGCTCGCGACGGCTCCTGCAGCTCGCTGATGACCTACGGACACCGGTAGGAAGCCCGAGGTGACCGAGAAGATCACCACCGACGGACCTGCAGCAGCGGCGACGGCACCCCGAGGCTGTCGGGCGTCGGCCTCGTCCGGGTCGCTGTGCGGCAGGCCCGGCTGGCCGCGCGGATCAATGACGGCGAGGCCCGCGCCCCGCGCCGGCGCCGGGCGACGACCGTGCAGCGGAACGGGCGGGGGCCCCGGGTACGCCGCCGTCCTCACCGGGCTGAAGACCGACCGGGCCCGGGAATTCCCGGCCGCCGACGGCAGCGTCCTGGACCGGTGGACGGACGTGGACGGACATCGCTGCGGTCGTCGCCCCGCAACCACCCCGCCACGTCGCGGCCGTCGCGTTCCACCAGGAGCTCGGGCGGCTCGCCTGCGCCCGAATTCCCCGGCCTACGCCACCCAGCCGCGGTTGATCACCGTGCGGATCGTCGCCACGGCGAACAACACCGTCGGCACCGGCGCGGTCCGCACCGTGCGGGTCCTGCCCCGGGTGCCGGACCGCGCCAAGCTCAAGGGGGCTTGATTGTTAGCTCCGCAACAGTTAGCGTGTTAACTATGGATGGTGTGCGGCGGGGAAGCACGTTGGAGCTGATGCGGTGGGTGGTGTGGGGGCAGCGGCGCATCGGTGACAACTGGATACGGGAACGCGGACTCACGCACGAGCAGAGCGCCGTGCTGGCGTACCTGTCGAAGAACCCGGATGCCATTCAGCGTGACGTCGCGCGGGCCATGCGCACCAGTGCGCCGAGCGTCTCGCGGCTCCTGGCCGGACTCGAGCGGCGCGGACTCGTGGAGCGCCGGGCACAGGAGGATGACACGCGAAGCCGTCGGGTGCACATCACTCCAGCGGGCTCCGAGCTGATCCAGGGGTTCGAAGAGGCCATGGACCGTGTCGAGGAGTCGATCCTCGCGCCGCTGGGCTCCGCGGAGCGGGCGCGGCTCCACGAATTCCTGGAACGGCTCGCCTCCCGGATCGAGCCACCCAGCTCTCCCTGACCCGGCTCCGCTGCTCCGCCCGGCGGCCGGAGTCTCGCGAGCAGGACCTCCGGTTCATCCACCAGCAGTAAGGGAACGCGGGTATGCCTCAGATCACGATCATCGGTGCCGGTCTTGCGGGCCTGACACTGGCACGAACCCTGGCGGTTCACGGAATCCCGTCCACGGTGTACGAAGCGGAGGCGTCCGCTCTGGCCCGGGGCCAAGGCGGCATGCTCGATATCCATGACTACAACGGACAGCACGGGATCCGTGCCGCCGGCCTGATGGACGGCTTCCGGTCCCTCGTTCTCGAAGGCCGCCAGGCGTCCCGCGACGTGGCACCTGACGGCACCATCCTGGCGGACCAGCCCGATGACCCTGCCGGAGGCCGTCCCGAGGTGCAGCGTGGCGAGCTGCGACAGTTGCTGCTGGACTCCCTGCCTTCCGGCTGCGTCGTCTGGGGCCACAGGACTCGGAGCGTTCGGACCCTCGCCGACGGTCGTCACGAAGTGACCTTCGCCAACGGATCGACGATGGTCACCGACATCCTCGTCGGTGCCGACGGGGCCTGGTCGAAGGTCCGGCCGCTGCTCTCCGACGCCACGCCCGCCTATGCCGGACGCTCGATGGTCGAGACGTACCTGTATGAGAGCGACACCCGGCACCCCGCCACCCTGGCCCTGGTCGGTGGCGGGTCGATGACCGCCTACGACGAAAACACCCGCATCGGTCTCGGCGTGCAGCGCGAGCGCGCGGACACCCTGCACTCCTACGCCATGTTCGACCAGCCGCTCGACTGGTTCGACGGCATCGACTTCCATGACGGCCCTGCGGCCGCGCGTACGGTCGCGGCGATGTTCGAGGGATGGGCACCGGAACTCGTCGCCCTGGTCGCGGACAGTGACATCCCGCCGATCTTCCGCCCCTTGTACGGGCTGCCGATCGGGCACCGCTGGGAACATGTACCTGGGGTCACGCTCATCGGAGACGCCGCCCACCTGGCCCCGCCGGACGGCGAAGGGGCGAACTGGGCACTCTTCGACGCGGGCCAGCTCGGCAACGCCATCGCTGAACAGCCCAAGGACATCGACGCGGCCATCCGCGCCTACGAAGCCGCCCTCTTCCCACGGAACATCGACACCGCAACCGCTGCCGCGGCCTACTACCCCGACTTCAAACCTCACTGACCACAGTGGGCCGACCGCGCACCGGCGCTCAACTCCACGGCGACAAGGGCTATGACTACGCCGACCTGCGCCGATGGCTCCGCAAGCGCCGCATCCGGCATCGTTTCGCCCGCAAGGGCATCGCATCATCCACCCGGCTGGGCCGGCGCCGCTGGACCATCGAACGGACGATGTCCTGGCTGACCGTCGGGTGCCGCGCGGCCGAGCTGTCGCAGCGCGAGCACCGACGTCTCGGTCAGGGCGCGGTCCCGGGTGGGGCAGGATCGGGAGTGTCCCTACGCTGGCGGCCGTCGCGGTCAGCGGGATCGAAGCGATCAGTCAGGCGTCGGCGCGGGCGTGGCGTTGCGGGAAACATACGCGCGGGGACGGTGATCGGGTCGCCGGCGACGGTGCCTTCGACGGACATGCTGCTTCGGATCACCCACCACCTTCCGTGACCGCTTCAAGCGCACCACCGGCGTCAGCCCGCAGACCTCCCGGCGCAGGTTCAGTCGAACAGCCATGTGAGATGGCCTCTCATCCATCACGCGTCCGAGCCGCTCCGAGTTCTCGATCCCAAGGGCAGGAGAACGGGCGGCTGTAGTGGCCAGCGGTGGCCAGCCAGCCCGGGCACCAGTGCCAGGCGTGTGCGGTGCCGGGCCGGTCGCGGTGGCAACCGACCCCGGACGCGGTGAGTTGCGGGTCGCGGCGATGGCGGTGTAGGCGGGGAAGCGCTCCGGCTTGCGCACGTAGCGGCGACGGAGGTGTCGGCAGGGGGACAGTCGCGCCCACTGCCGCAGAACGTGCGGCAGACGGCGACTGGGTGGAGCGCCCGCAGACGCCGACGTCCCCGGACATCTCACCGGTCCGGACGTGTGCGCGCCGCCGCCCTGGGAAAGCACCTGCCGCCGAGCCCTGGTGTCGGCGCACGCCAGGAGGCACTGGTGTCCTCGCTCGTTCTTTCTCTCCATCCCACCCCGTGGGTCCTGTTGGGCTCAACGGGCCCACCGCGCCGATGTGGGGGAGAGGGGCGGAGCCCCAGACGAAAGGGCGGGGCGGGGGGAGCTGTCCCCCCACCCCGCCCCGCCCCCCCGGCCGGGCCGGGGCCGGGTCAGCGGAGCGCGCTCCCGAAGAGGGCCGAGACGTGCGGCGCCGAGAGGTCCTTCGGCCCGAACGCGACGGCCTTCTTGGCCGTCAGGCCCGTGGCCGTGCCGCGCAGCGACCACAGCGCGCCCGCGTCGGCGTTCTCGTGGGCGGAGGACGCCGCGAGGTCGGCGCGGCCGTCACCGGTGACGTCGAGCAGCGCCGTGGCGTGCCCGAACCGGTCGTTCTTCTCGCCCACCCCGGGGACTCCGGCCGTGTCCTGCTGGAAGGCCTGCGCGCCGGTGCCGGTCACACCGGAGGCGCTGCCGCGGACCAGGACGACCGAGCCCGCGTCGGCCACGCCGTTCACGTCCTCGCCGGGCACGCCGAGGGCGACGTCGGCGTAGCCGTCGCGGTTGACGTCACCCACGGCGACCGAGGCGCCGAAGTCGTCGCCGTCCTCCTCGGCCCCCGGGACGCCGGGCAGGTCCTGGTCGAACTTCTGCAGCTCACCCTGGTCCAGCCTCAGGCCGCTCTTCGAGCCGAAGGCGACCACGGCCTTGGACTCGTAGTCGCCCCGGCCGACGACCAGGTCGTCGTAGTGGTCGCCGTTGACGTCGCCGACGGCCAGCGCGCCGCGGGAGCCGGGCGCGTCACCGCGCTTGAAACCGGTGGGCGTGCCGTACAGGACGCTGTTGCCCCACTCGCCGTCGCCGTAGTAGTCGTTCATGGCGATGTCGGCGCGGCCGTCGCCGTTGATGTCGCCCACGGCCGTCGGCACGACCGGTCCCTCCACGGAGCGGGGCCCGTCGATGCAGCTCTCGGGCTTGTCCGGCTCCGGGGCGCAGTTCGGGTCGGGGCGCTGGTCGTGGCCGTAGCTCCACCACTGCGACTTGTCCATGAAGTCCAAGGTGGCGGCCGGCTTGCCGGTGCGGGTGATCGGGCCCTTCCAGAGGGCGGCGCGCTGGTCGACCGGGTCGTCGCCGTACGAGGTCACGTGGGCGAAGAGCGCCAGGTCGGTCCTGCCGTCGCCGTCGAAGTCACCGGCCTGCGGGGCGAAGCCGTACGTGTCGATCTTCGTGCCGCCGGTGAGGCCGGACGCGGAGCCCCAGACGATCACCGCGCCGGTGTTCTTCCAGCCGGAGCCGATCACCAGGTCGGTGTAGCCGTCGTGGTCCAGGTCGCCCTTGGTGACGGTGCGGCCGAACTCCTGCTTGGTGGTGGCCGCGCCGGGCACGCCGCTGGTGGAGCGGCTCAGGAGCTTCTTGCGCGCGGGGTCGAGGCCGTTCTTGGAGCCGTAGGTGACCGCCACGTACCCGGCCTTCTTCTTGCCGGAGACGGTGGCGCCCGGGGCGCTCACGACCAGGTCGGCGTACCCGTCGCCGTTGAAGTCGTCCGTGGCCCCGGCGGTGGCCGTCCGGCCGGCGGCGGAGGCGGCGGGAGTGGCGGCCTCGGCCGGGCTCTGCCCGAGGGACCAGATCGTCAGCCCGCCCGTGAGCAAGGACATGGCGACCAGGGGAGTGGTGAGACGGGCTCGGCGACGTGCTCGCGACATAAGGCTTTCCACATTCCTTTGCTCGGAGGTCGGCAGGCGCACGCCCCGGCGCCCCACGGGGACGCCGGGAGTTCACCGCCGGTTCACCGCTTCTGACACCCCGAAGCCGTCAAAGGTTGCACGGTGTCCCGCGCGTGACACGCCTCCCGTACGGAGGTGAGTGGCGCGGGGGCGGAGGGCGCCGGCGCGGCGGGACGCCTTGACATGCAGCCGAACGGCTGCCTATCGTTTTATGCAGCCAAGAGGCTGCATATGGGAGGGCGGGGATGGACACCGAGACGGACGAGGTCTTCAAGGCGCTGGCCGACCCCAGCCGCAGGCGGCTGCTCGACAGCCTGAACGGCCGCAACGGTCAGACGCTGCGCGAGCTCTGCGCGGGCCTCGACATGGCCCGGCAGTCGGTGAGCAAGCACCTGGCCCTGCTGGAGGCGGCCCGCCTGGTCACCACCGTGCGGCGGGGCAGGGAGAAGCTCCACTACCTGAACGCCGAGCCCATCAACGCCATCGCCGACCGCTGGATCAGCCGCTACGACCGCGCGCGGGCGCACGCGCTCGCCGACCTCAAGCACGCATTGGAGAGCAGCACCATGAGTGCCACCGACCCCACCGCGTTCGTCTACACCACGTACATCAGGACCACCCCGGAGAAGCTCTGGCAGGGCCTGACCGACCCGGCGTTCACGCGCCGCTACTGGGGCCTGGAGTTCCGCACCGACTGGCAGCCCGGCTCGACCATGGCCTGGGAGGGCCGGGGCCTGACCGGCACCGACCCCGAGCAGGTCGTCCTGGAGTGCGAGCCGTACCGGCGCCTGTCCTACACCTGGCACACCTTCACGCCCGAGTTCGCCGCGGCCGTCGGCATGGACGACGAGACCTTCGCGAAGATCTCCGCCGAGAAGCGCTCCAAGGTGACCTTCGCCATCGAACCGCAGGGGGAGACGGTCAAACTCACCGTCGTCCACGACGGCTTCGAGCCGAGCAGCACCGTCCTGGAGATGATCCACGACGGCTGGGCCGCCCTCCTCTCCAGCCTCAAGACCCTGCTGGAGACCGGCGAATCGCTGCCGGAGCCCACCCCGCAGGAGGGCTGAGCGCCCCCCGGTCCGCCGCCGCGCGTACCCTGCCTGCAGGAGGTGGGGGCATGCGTGGCGCGGATCCCGGGCTCTTCGGGCCCTCGTCGGTGACGTGGCAGCTCCACGGCGACCCCATGATGTGGGTCGCGGGGGTGCGCGCCCTGTACCTCCAGGCGCTGCACCCGCGCGCCGTCCGCGGCGTCCTGCAGAACTCCGACTTCCGCCGGGACGCCTGGGGCCGCCTGCTGCGCACCGCCCGCTTCGTCGGCACGACCACGTACGGCACCACCGAGGCCGCCGAGAAGGCGGGCGCCCGGGTGCGGAAGATCCACACCCTGCTGTCCGCGACCGACCCGGACACGGGGGAGCGGTACGGCGTCGACGAACCCGAGCTGCTGCTGTGGGTGCACTGCGCCGAGATCGACTCCTACCTGCACGTCGTCCGCCGCTCCGGCTTCCGGCTCAGCGACGCCGCCGCCGACCGGTACGTCGCCGAACACCGCGTCAGCGCACGCCTGGTGGGCCTCGACCCGGCCGGTGTCCCCGCCTCCACCGGCGAACTCGCCGCGTACTTCGCACGGGTGCGCCCCCAGCTCGCCGCGGGACCGGAGGCCCGCACCGTCGACACCTTCCTGCGCCGCCCGCCCACCCACCCGCTGCTCGTCCCCGCCCGCGCCCTGCTGTGGCGGCGCGTGGCGGACCTCGCCTACGCGGCCCTGCCCCGGCACGCCCACGCCCTGTACGGCAGGCCCGCGCCACCGCCCGAAACGGTCACCCGCCGCCTGGTCACCACCGGCACCCTGCTGCGCCGCGTCCCCGCGCGGCTGCGCTGGCAACTGCCGCCCAAGAACATCCTCGGCGCCATGGCCCGGCTCGGCCCGGGCAGCCGCCCCGCGCCGTACAAAGTCGAGGGACCGGCCGCCATACTGGACGGGCCGGGGAGGGCGCGACGAGGCGACGGGGGCGACAGCACGAGATGCCAGAGTCGGGGGACACCAGGCTGATCCAGGAGAGGTACCGGCTGCTCGACCTCATCGGCCGCGGCGGCATGGGCGAGGTGTGGCGCGCCCGGGACGAGTCCCTGGGCCGCAAGGTCGCCGTCAAGTGCCTCAAGCCGCTCGGCCCGCAGCACGACCCGGCGTTCACGCGCGTGCTGCGCGAGCGCTTCCGGCGCGAGGCGCGGGTGGCGGCCGCGCTCCAGCACCGCGGCATCACCGTCGTGCACGACTTCGGCGAGAGCGACGGCGTCCTCTTCCTGGTCATGGAGCTGCTCCAGGGGCGCAACCTCAGCCAGCTCCTGGAGGACAACCGCCAGCACCCGCTGCCCGTCGCCGACGTCGTGGACATCGCCGACCAGGTCGCGTCCGCCCTCGCCTACACCCACGAACAGGGCATCGTGCACCGCGACCTGAAGCCCGCGAACATCATGCGGCTCACCGACGGCGCGGTGAAGATCTGCGACTTCGGCATCGCCCGGCTCGGCCACGACATCGGCTTCACCTCCCGCCTGACCAACACCAACATCGCCATGGGCACCCCGCACTACATGTCGCCCGAGCAGATCAGCGGCGCCGAGGTCGACCAGCGCAGCGACCTGTACTCGTTCGGCTGCGTCCTGTACGAACTGGCCACCGGCGCCCCGCCGTTCGACCTGGACGACGCCTGGGCGATCCTCGTCGGCCACCGCGACACCCCGCCCGAGCCGCCGCGCAGCCGCCGCGGCGAACTTCCCGAGTTCTTCGACCGGATCGTCCTCGACCTGCTCGCCAAGCAGCCCGACGACCGGCCCGGCGACGCCCGCGAGCTGGGCCGCCGCATCGCCGCGGGCCGCGGCGGCGCCACCGCCCCGGCCACCTACGTGCCCACCGTCGTCAGCCCGTCCCTGCGCCGCCTCCCGCACCCACCGGCCGAGCGCCGCCGCGCCGCCGTGAGCCGCCCCGAGCCGTCCCTGCCGTCCTGGACCCGCGGCATGACCACCGGCCACAAGGCCACCGGCGCCGTCCTGCGTACCGCCCCGCCGGACGCGGCCGCGGGCCTCACCGGCGAGTGGATCCCGCGCGCCACCGGCCGCCACACCCCCGTCCCGCCGCCCGCCCCCGCCCGTCCCGCACCGCCGCCACACGTCCTCGCCGCCCTCACCGGACGCCACAACGCCGGCCTGAACCTCGGTCGCCTCGGCCGCTGGGCGGAGGCGGGCGAGGTGCACCGCGCCGTCGCCGCCGAGCGCGAGCACTTCCTCGGCCCCGACCACCCCGACACCCTGACCAGCCGGTACGAGGTCGGGTTCGCGCTCAGCCGCACCGGCAGGACCGCCGACGCGCTGCGCGAGTACGGCCGCGTCACCGAGGGCCGCGAGCGCGTCCTCGGCGCCGAGCACCCCGACACCCTCGCCGTCCGCCAGGAGACGGCGTACGTACTCGGCCGCCTCGGCCGGCACTTCGAGGCCCACCAGGTGTACACGTCGGTGCTCACCGCCCGGGAGCGCACCGCGGGCCCCGACCACCCCGACACCCTGCGCTGCCGCCACAACCTGGCCTTCAACCTCAGCCGCCTCGGCCGTCTCGAGGACTCCTACCGGCTGGCCCGCGACGTCGCCGCCGCCCGCGCCCGCGTCCTCGGCCCCACCCACCCCGACACCCTCGTCACCCGCTACGAGGTCGCGTACACCCTCGGCCAGCTCGGCCGCTGGCCCGAAGCCCTGCACACCTACCGCGAGGTCGCCGAGGCCCGCGCGCGGGCCCTCGGGGCCGACCACCCCGACACGCTCGCCGCGCGCTACGAGGTCGGCATCAGCCTCGGCCGCCTGGGCCGCAGCGCCGAGGCCCTCGAGCTGTACCGCGCCCTCATCGAGGACCGCACCCGCGTCAGCGGCCCCGCCGACCCCGAGACCCTGCGCGCCCGCCACGGCCTCGGCGTCAACCTCGGCCGCCAGGGCCGCTGGGAGCAGGCGCTCGCCGAGGCCCGCGACGTGTGCGCCATCCGCGAGCGCGTGCTCGGCGCCGACCACCCTGACACGCTGGTCAGCCGCCGCGAGGTCGCCGTCGGCCTCGGCTGGCTCGGCCGCTGGGCGGACGCGCTCACCGAGTACCGCCGCGTGGCCGCCGCCCGCGAGCGCGTGCTCGGCGCCGACCACCCCGACACCCTCGCCAGCCGCAACGACGAGGCCCACTGCCTGGAGCAACTGGGCCGCGGCACCGAAGCCGCCGCCCTCTACCACCGGGTCGCCGCCCTGCGCCGGCAGCGGGTCACGGGCGGGCACTGAGCACGCGCCCGGCCGGGCGCCCGGTCCCGGGAGGGCAACCAGCGGCGGCGGTCCGGTTCCGGCCGTGACCCGCGCACCCGCACGGGGTCCGGTTCCGGCCGGGCGCCCCGCGCACCCGTACGGAAAGACGTACACGGGCACACATCCGTGCTACGAAGAGACATGCGATCCAGCTACGACGCCGTGGTGCTCGGCGGCGGCCACAACGCCCTGGTGGCCACCGCCTACCTGGCCCGCGCGGGCCGCTCCGTGCTGCTCCTGGAACGGCTGGGCGAGCCCGGCGGCGCCACGGTCTCCAGCCGCCCCTTCCCCGGTCGGGACGCCGCCCTGTCCCGCTACTCGTACCTGGTGAGCCTGCTGCCCAGGAAGGTCGTCCGCGACCTGGACCTCGACTTCCGGGTGCGCGCCCGCGACGTGTCCTCGTACACCCCCACCGTCCGCGGCGGCGTGCCCACCGGGCTCCTCGTGGGCGGTGGCCGGGCCCGGACGCGGGCGTCGTTCGCCCGGCTGACCGGCGACGACCGCGCCTACGCGGCCTGGCGCGAGTTCGCCGCGCTGACCGGCCACGCGGCCCGCCGGATCTTCCCGACCCTCACCGAACCGCTGCCGGGCAAGGCGGAGCTGCGCCGGGCCGTCGACGACGACACGGTCTGGCGCACCCTGTTCGAGGAGCCGATCGGCACGGCGATCGAGGCCCGCTTCACCGACGACCTCGTGCGCGGCGTCGTCCTCACCGACGCCCTCATCGGCACCTTCGCCGACGCCCACGACCCGGACCTGCGGCAGAACCGCTGCTTCCTCTACCACGTCATCGGCGGCGGCACCGGCGACTGGAACGTGCCCGTCGGCGGGATGGGCGCCCTCACCCGCGCCCTCGTCGACCGCGCCCGCGCCGCGGGCGCCGAGCTGCGCACCGGCCACGAGGCCGTCCGCGTCGAGACCGACGGGCGCCGCGCCGAGGTCACGTACCGCACCGCCGACGGCGAGGGCACGGTCGCCGCACGGCACGTTGTCGCCGGCACCTCGCCGCAGGAGCTCGCCGCCCTCACCGGGCAGGCGCCGCCCCCGCCCGCCGAGGGCTCCCAGCTCAAGGTCAACATGCTCCTGAAGCGGCTGCCGAAGCTGCGCGACCCCGCCGTCGACCCCCACGAGGCCTTCGCCGGGACCTTCCACGTCGCCGAGGGCTACGAGGAACTGGCCCGGGCCCACGCCGAGGCGGCGAGCGGGCGCCTGCCCTCGGCGCCGCCCTCCGAGATCTACTGCCACACCCTCACCGACCCCACCATCCTCGGTCCCGACCTGGCCGAACGCGGCTACCAGACCCTGACGCTCTTCGGCCTGCACGCCCCCGCCCGGCTGTTCGCGGCCGACAACGCCACCGCGCGCGAGGAGCTCCTGGCCGCCGCGCTCGCCCAGGTGGACGCGCACCTCGCCGAGCCGATCGCCGACTGCCTGGCCACGGACGCGGACGGCCGCCCGTGCCTGGAGGCGAAGACCCCGCTGGACCTGGAGCGCGAGCTGCGCCTCCCCGGCGGCCACATCTTCCACGGCGACCTCGCCTTCCCGTACGCGGACGACGAGGCCCCCGACGACCGCTGGGGCGTGGCCACCGCGTACCCGAACGTCCATCTGTGCGGGGCGGGCGCGCGCCGCGGCGGCGGCGTCAGCGGCATCCCCGGCCACAACGCCGCCATGGCCGTCCTCGGCCTCTGAGGCCCCCGACCGGTCCCGGCCGCACGCGGACCACCGCTGGTCAGAGGCGTACGGCGCTGGTGTACCGTCGGATTTCGCCGGTGCGGGAGTACGGTCCCACGCGTGCGCGACGACGAGCGAGAGGTACCCACCATGGCTGCCCGACGAGACGGCCGCGGCGCGGGCGCGCCGACCTTCACCGAACAGGCCCGCCGCCGCCAGCTCGTCGAGTGCACCATCGACCTGATCTCCACCAAGGGCTACCCGTCGACGTCCCTGTCGGCCATCGCCGAGCTGGCGGGCGTGTCCAAGGCGGCCGTGCTCTACCACTTCACCTCCAAGGACAACCTCACCCGGGCCGCGCTCGCCCACGTCCTGGAGGAGTTCACGGCGTACGTGACCGAGCGGGTGGCGGCCGCGCCCCACCCGCGTGACGCGGTCGTCGCCTACGTCCGCGCCATGGTGGGCTACCAGCGGGACAACCGCCGCCACGTCCGCGTCATCACCGAGATGCTCCTCGACGACCACGGCGGCACCCGGCTGAAGACCCCCGGCAGCCACGACACGGCGGGCCGCTGGCAGGCCCTGGCGGACCTCCTCGCGGCGGGCCAGCGCGACGGCCACTTCCGCCCGTTCGACCCCACCGTCCTGTCCCTCGCCGTCGGCGGCGCCATCGACGGCGTCATCAGCCATTGGCTCGCCTACCCCGACCTGGACCTGGACGCGGCGGCGGACGAACTGGTCACGTTCACCCTGCACGCGATCGAGGCCGACGGGGGCCCGCGGGTGTGAGGGGCGCGGCCCCGTGGGCGTCGCAGCCGTGCCGCCCCGTCAGGCCGCCTCGTCCCCGGCCGCGTCGGCGGGTACGTCCGGTCGGGCGCGGCGCGCCGTCATGGCGCGGGCGGCCGCCGCGGTGGCCGCCAGCAGGACCGCGGCCACACCGAGCGCGTGGGTGGCCGCGGTGCCGGAGCCGCCGGCCGTGCCGAGGTAGACGCCCCCGATGACGGCGACGCCGAGCGTTCCGCCGAGCTGCTGGACGGCGTTGAGCAGGCCCGCCGCGGAGCCGGTCTCCTGCGGCCCGACGGCCGCCAGCGCGGCGGTGAAGAACGGCGGCGTGAACAGCCCGGAGCCGACGCCTGCCAGCGCGAGGGCGAACGGGAGGGCCGCCGGGTAGGCGTCAGGAGCGGCGGTGCGGTAGGCCAGGGCGGCGGCGGCCAGGCCGCAGGCGAAGGTCGCGATGCCCGTGTGCAGGACGCGGACGCCGTACCGGGGGACGAGATGGCTTCCGGCGGCCCAGGAGGCGAGGGCCAGCCCCGCCGACCAGGGCAGCAGGCTGAGCCCGGCGGTGAGGGGCCCGTCGCCCAGGCCGAGTTCGAGGTGGAGGACGACGGTGGTCATGACGCCGTTCATCACGGCGAAGAACAGCGTGGACGTGGCCAGGGCGGCGGGAAAGGCGCGGCCGCGCAGCAGGGCGGGTTCGACCAGCGGAGCCCTGCCGCCGCGGGCGGTGCGGCGCTGCTGGGCGACGAACCCCGTCAGCACGCAGGCGCCGGCGGCGGTGAGCGCCCACGCCGCGGCCCCGGGGCGGCCGGTGGCGAGCGGGCACACCAGCAGGGCGGTGCCGAGCACGGACAGCGCGGTGCCGGCCGGGTCGAGCCGGGGCCGGACGGGGGCGCGGTCCTCGCGCAGCCGGGGCGCGGCCGCCAGGACGACGGCGGTGAGGGGGAGGTTGACGAGGAAGACGGCGCGCCAGGAGGCGCCGAGCAGGTCGGCGTGGGTCAGGACGCCGCCGAGCGCGGGTCCTGCGACGGCGGACAGCCCCATGACGGGGCCGATCAGGCCGAGGGCCTTGGACAGTTCCGCGCCGGTGAACATGGCCCGGATCAGCCCGAACGTCTGCGGGATGACAGCGGCCGCGGCGGCCCCCTGCAGGGCGCGCAGGACGAGGAGAGCGGTGGCGGTGGGAGCCAGCGCGCACGCCAGGGAGGCCACGGCGAACGCGACGACCCCGGCGCGGAAGACGCGCTTGCGGCCGTGTATGTCGCCGAGGCGGGCGCCGGTGAGCAGGCCGAGGGCGAAGGCGAGGGTGTAAGAGGCGCTGAACCACGGGATGGTCGTGCTCGTTCCGCCGAGGTCGGCGTGGATGACGGGGGCGGCGACCTGGACGATGGTGGCGTCGAGCAGGTTCATGGCCTCGGCGGCGAGGAGCGCGGCGAGCGCGATCCACCGCCACCGGCAGGGCGGGGGCGCTGCGGCGGAGGCGGGTGTGCCCGGTGCGGCGGGCACGGCGGCGGACGCGCCGGTGGTGCGGGACATGTGGTTCCCCCTGGGATACGGGTGGTACGGGTCGGGTCGCGCTGATCGGTGACCACCGTGCCCGGCCGCCCGCACGGGCTTCCTTTTCTTCTCGGGGGATAGGCGTTTTCTTCCATCGGGCACCGCTAGTTTGCTGAATATGCTCGTACTGGATGATCTGGATCGGGGTCTGATCCATGCCCTGCAGGTGAACGCGCGGGCGCCGTTCACGCTCGTCGCCGAGGTGCTCGGCTCGTCGACGCAGACCGTCGTCCGCCGCTACCGCCGTCTGCACGCGGGGGCCGGACTGCGGGTGGTGGCGCTGCCGACACCGCGCAGCGCGGGCACGCACCAGTGGTTCGTACGACTGACGGCCGCGACGCGCAGCGCGCACGACATCGCGGTGGCGCTGGCGCGGCGGCCGGACACCTCGTGGGTGCGGCTCACCTCCGGCGGCACGGAGATCGTGGCCATCATCCACACGGCACCGTCCGGCCCGGACGCGCACGCGCTGCTGCTGCGTGACATCCCCCGTACGGCCGGGATCACCTCGGTCTCCGCCCACTACCTGCTGCACACCTACCTCGGCGGGCCGACCGCGTGGCGGGGCCGGGTGAACGTCCTGGACCAGGACCAGCAGGCCCGGCTGCGCGCGGCGGAGGACACGGCCGGTGCCGGCGGACGCCTCGCACGGCCCGGAGGAGAGGCGCCGTACCTGCTGACCGACGCGGACCGGGCGCTGCTGGCCGCGCTGCGCGAGGACGCCCGGGCGGGTTACGCGCGCCTTGCGGCGGCGACCGGCACGACCGCGGCGACGGCGGCCCGCAGGCTCGCCGAACTCCGGTCGCGCGGCGCGCTGTTCTTCGACGTGGACGTGGACCCGGCGGTGGTGGGGGTCACGGTGTCGGCGCTGCTGTGGATGCAGGTCGCGCCCGCGCACGTGGAGGCGGTGGCGACCGCCCTGGCCCAGCACGAGGAACTGGCGCTGGTCGCGGCGACGACCGGGCCGACGAACGTGGTCGCGCACGCCCTGTGCCGGGACGCGGAGGCACTGCACGTCTACCTCACGCAGCGCGTGCGGTGGGAGGCGGTGGCACGCGTCGAGACGGCCCCGGTCCTGCGTACCTACAAGGCGGCGGTGACGCTCCGGGCCCCCTGAGGGCTCAGCGAGCAGCGGGACGATGCCCCCGGTCCAGGCGAGCAGCGGGGCGATGCCCCCGGTCCAGGTGAGCAGCGGGGCGACGTCCCGGTTCAGGCGAGCAGCGCGGCGACGCCCCCGGTGAGCAGCCCCACGGCGAGGATCAGGGGGGTGCCCTTGAGGGCGGCGTCGAGGTGGAAGCGCAGGTCGCGGTAGTCGGGCATCCCCTCGGTGCCGGGGAGGACCAGCAGGCGGGGGCGCAGGCCGGCGAGGATGGCCCAGTCGACGACGAGCAGGTCCCAGGCGGTCAGCGTGGCGAAGACGAGGGCGCCGCAGACGGCCGCGGGGAGGAACTCCAGGCCGTCGTCGAGCGCGCCGTCGAGGCCGATCATGGCCGCGGTCAGGAGAGGCAGGGCGCACACGGCCCAGACGAAGACGCCGAAGAGCACCGCCACCCGGCGGCCGCGGGCGCTCTTCGGTCTGCCGTACCGCCGCTGGATCGCGGGCGGATAGTCGTTCAGCAGGAAGTCCCTGCTCAGGGCCGCCCCGGCGAACAGCGCCGCGGTGAACAGCACGCTGAGGACCAGCCCGTATCCCAGACCGTAGCCGAGGACCACCGACCACTGCATGTCAACCTCCCGAAGGGTCACCGAAGTTGGTGAGGGTTACCTAAGCCGTCATCGCCCTTAAAGTCAACGCACTGTGAAGTTCAAGGGCGGTTACGATGCCGGGGTGGCGACAACAGACGACGCCGGGACGGCCGCGGCACACGGGAGCCGGAGCCCGGGCCAGGAGCAGGGCCAGGGCCAGGGCCCGAGCCAGGGCCGGACCCGGAGCCGGCCGGAGTTCCGCAACGGGCGGCCCACCCTGACCAGGGAGAGGATCGCCCGGGCGGCCCTGGAGATCCTGGGCGAGGCGGGCCCGAGTGAGCTGACGATGCGCGCTGTCGGCGCCCGCCTCGGTGTGTCGCCACGGGCCCTCTACAACTACGTGGCCGACCGGCGCGACCTGCTCAAGGAGATCGTGGCCGTGTGCCAGGGCGACCGCCCCCGGCCGCAGTTGGACACCGCCCGCTGGCAGGAGAGCCTGCGGGCCTACTGCCGCGCCCTGCGCGCCTGGTACCGGGCCCACCCGGGGATGCTGGCGCTCGCCCGCGCCGAGGACCTGACCCCGTTCGCGTCCACGGAGATGTCACGGCCCGACGACGCCCTCGTGGGGTTCTTCCTCGACCTCGGGCTCTCCCCGCGGAACGCCTACCGGGCCTGGACGATCACCGTCCTCCAGGTCTCCGGGTTCACCGAGGTCTGGGACGCCTGGCACGACCGGCCACCGGCGGGTGCGGACCCGGCCGCGTGGACCGGCGTACCACCGGACCCGACGGCGGACGCGCAACTCCCGCACCTGCGCCGCCTCGCGGCCGCTTCCGCGGCGGAGCCGCCGGACGACCTGTTCGAGACGGTGCTGACCATGCTCGTCGCGGGCGTGGAGGCCATGAGGTGACGCCGTGGCCGTGGCCGTGCTCGGCGGGCCGCCGCGGTCCTAAGTCTCCGCAAGGCCGCCACCAGGACACCGGCCAGGCGCGCGCGGGGACGCGTCCTGGCGCCTTACTCGGCCTTGTGCGGGCGGCGCGCCGATCGCGCGCCGTGCCCGGCGGGCGCACGCTGGAGGCATGGCAGAAGCACCGATCGTCGTACACCGGCCGGGCCCGCGGGGCGGGCGGCGGGTGGACGTGCGCGGACAGGACGTCGGCCTCGCGCACCACGTGACCGACGTCGCCGAGTTCCTGCGCCGCGCGGGCCTGGACATCGACCCGGTGGAGGTCGCCGTGTCGCCCCTCATCGAGTGGCGCGGGGGCGGCCCCGACGAGTGGGGGCACGACGACGGGGGCTGACCTCCGAGGCGTTCTGGCACCCCGGCCGCCGTGCGGCGGCCGGGGTGGTCCGTACGGGTGTGCCGGGCGAGGCGGCCCGTACGTGGGTGGTGGTCGCGGGCGCGGTGATCCGTGGGGGCCTAAAGGTCACTCGGCCCCGCGGGCGCGCGGCGGGGTGGACCTGGCGGCGTCCCTCGCCGTGTCCTTGACCGCCCGCGCGGCCTCGCGCGCCGGTTCGCGCAGCTCCTGCCCGGCCCCGCGGACGGCCTCCCGCGCGGTCTCCCTGACGGGTTCGAGGAGTTCGGGGGAGTGCTCGCGCACCTGCCGGCCGACGCGGGCCTCGGCGTTCGTGGCCGGGAAGAGCGCACCGGTGAGCAGGCCCGCGCCGAAGGCGATGAGGCCGGCCGCCAGCGGGCTGCCCTGCGTCCGCTCGCGGAGCTGGTCGGGCACCTGCCCGGCCTGCTCGCGCACCCGCCCGGTGGCGTCCTCGACGGTGCCGCCGGTGCGCGAGGCAGTGGTGTGCGCCGTGCCCATCACGCGGTCCCGCACGGCGGTGGCGCGGTGGCGCGCGGAGGAGGCGCGGCGGCGGACCACGCGCTGCGGGCTGATCCGTTCGGCGAGGCGGTCCACGCTGTCACTCAGATGCGCGCGGGTCTCCTCGGTCTCCTGCCTCAGCTCGTCGGGTGTCGGGCCCATTTGGCGTCCTCCTTCAGTGAGTCGAGCGAGCGCTCGGGCGTGAGCTGTACGGCGCGCATCCGCCGGCGCCCGGTGGCGTACAGGACCGCGCCCACCACCGCCCAGACGGCGGCGACGACGAGCGCGGCCCAGGCGCGGTCCATGACGTGGTCCAGGCCGAACACCGCGGCGAGGCTCGCCAGGGCGAGCGCCAGGCCCACGGCGTATCCGGAGCCGCCGTACAGGCCCGCGGCCTGCCCGGCGGTGCCGCCCCGCTCCTTCAGCTCGGCCTTGGCCAGCTCGATCTCGGTGCGCACCAGGTGCGTGAGGTCCTGCGTGACGTCGCCGACGAGCTCGCCGATGGACGCGTCGCGGGCGCGGGTGTGATGGGCGGCGCCCTCCGGTGCGCCCTCCGGTGCGGCTGCCGGTGCCGCTGCCGCTGCCGGTGCCGCTGTCGTCGACGCCGTCTCCGTCGGCGCGGGGGCCGAGGGCGGGGCGGGCGGCACCGCGGGCGCCGGGGGCGGGGCGGCTCCCGGTGCGTGCGCGTCCGCGTCCGCAGGCGGTGCCGGTGGTCGTGCCGTGTGCCGGTCCAGCGGCCGGTCGGGGTGCGGTGCCGACACGCTCACCACCCCCGGCCCGTCGTGGGCGGCGGCGCGGGCGGCTCGGGCATCCCCGGCGCGGGAGCACCCGGCGCGGGGGTGCCCGGGGCAGGCACCCCCGGGGCGGGCATCCCCGGTGCGGGAGCGCCGAGGCGCGGCGCGGGCGGCGGCCCCTCGCCCGGCGCGAGAGCCGGGTCGGGCGCGTACGCGGGCACCTCACGCCGGGGCGCGGGAGCCCTGGTGCCCTCCTCCGGCGCGGGAGACTCGTGCGACGGCGCCGAACCGGCGGCGCTCACGCCCCGCCCGACGCGCGACGCCGCGAACCCGGCGAGCGCCGCACCGGCGAGGAAGAGGCCCGGCCGCCGCCGGGCGAAGTGCCGTACGTCATCCAGCAGTTCACCGGTACCGCGGTGCTCCAGGCGGTCCGCGACGCGCTGGCCGCCGCCCGCGAGCTGGCGCACCAGCGAGGCCGCGGGGGAGTCCGGCTTGGCGCTGTCGCCCATGTGCCGCAGCTCCATGGACAGTTCGCGGAGGGTGGCCGCGAGGCGCCGCGTCTGCGCCTCGGCCTCGTCCACGGCCTGCTCGCGGAGCCGCTCGTACAGGTCCCGGCCCTGGGCGACGGACTCGTGCACCACGTCGGCCGCGCCCTCGCGGGCGGCGTCCGCCACGCCACCCGCCGTCGTCGTGCCCTGGCCGCCGGGCTCGTGGGGCTGATCGGTCCGATCCATGGTCTCTCCTCGGGCAGAGTGCTGATGTCGGACGCCGCGCCGGGTACCCGCCGCGCTGATCGGAACACAGCGCGTACACGCCAGACGTACGGACCTGATTGGCGCGGCCGCGACGGGACACCCGTGCCGTATGACAGACGGCGACGAGCGCGCGCACCGGCGGGACGCCGACGCGTGGGCGCAGCGGACGGACAAGACGGATCAGCGGAACGAAGCGGACACGCCCGGTCCGGCGCACCGGCGGGACACCGCCGCGGACGACCCCCGGCACGAGGCCACCGCGGGCGACGTGCCGCGGCAGGACACACGGCAGGACACACGGCAGGACACACGGCAGGGCGTACGGGAGGACCCGGAGCGGGGCGGGCGCCGCGACGACACGGCGGAGGCCGCGGCGCGGCAGGCGGAGGAAGGGCCCGGTCGGCAGGTGGAAGAGGCCGCTCCGGACGAGCCGGGGCAGCTCCCCGCCCGCTCCTGGTGGGCGGTGCTGCGCCGCACCGCCAAGGAGTTCATGGAGGACGACCTGCCCGACCGCGCGGCCGCCCTGACGTACTACGGCGTGCTCTCGCTGTTCCCGGCGCTGCTGCTGCTCGTGTCCGTCCTCGGCGTGATCGGCGAGTCCGCCACGCGCACCGTCCTCAAGAACCTGGACGACCTCGCGCCGGGCGCGGTGCGTGACCTGCTGACGGACGCCGTACGGCAGTTGCAGGACCGGGGCGGGGTCAGCGGAGTGGTGGCCCTGCTGGGGCTCGCGGCGGCGGTCTGGTCCGCGTCGGGCTACGTAGCCGCCTTCATCCGCGCGGCCAACGCCGTCTACGACATGGCCGAGGGTCGCCCCGTGTGGAAGCTGACCCCGCTGCGGCTCGGCCTCACCATCGTCCTGATGGTGCTCCTCGCCATCAGCGCGCTCATCGTCGTGTTCACGGGACCGCTCGCCGAGCGTGCCGGGGACGCCATCGGGGCGGGCGACGCCGCGCTCACCGCGTGGGCCATCGCCAAGTGGCCGGTGCTGTTCGTCCTCGTCGTCGTGATGATCGGGCTGCTGTACTGGCGTGCCCCCAACGCCCGCACCGCGGGCTTCCGCTGGATCAGCCCGGGCAGCGCCCTCGCCGTCGTCCTGTGGCTCATCGCCTCCGCCGGGTTCGCCCTGTACGTCGCCAACTTCGGCTCGTACAACAAGACCTACGGCACGCTCGCCGGTGTCATCATCTTCCTGGTCTGGCTGTGGCTGACGAACCTGGCCGTCCTCCTGGGTCTGGAGTTCGACGCCGAGCTCGCCCGCCAGCGCGCGATCAGCGGCGGCCTGCCGGAGACGCGGGAGCCGTACGTGGAGCCGCGCGACACGAGGGCGTGGTCGCGCAAGGAGCGGCGGCGGGTGAAGGAGCAGGCCATCGCCGAGGACGTGCTGCGGAAGAGCGGCGGCTGACGACCGGCCCGCGGTTGACCGGGGCAGGCCGGGTCACGGCGGTCCGCCGGGCCGAGACCGGTGCGCCTCCAGGCCCGAGCCGGGGCGCCCTCAAGCCCGAGCCGGGGCCAAGTGCCGAGGACGGGCCGCGTGGTGGCGGGCGGCGCGCCGCCGCGCGGTCAGCGCCGGGCGAACTCCGGCGCGTGCTCCGGCCGTACGCCCACCCCGCCCAGGTAGCCGGTGACCGTCCGCAGCGGCGGCACCTTCTGGAGCAGCCTGAGCGGAAGCGGCAGCCGGTCGCCCCGAAGCGTCCCGGCCAGGGCGGGGCGCAGCAGCATGTCGTGCTCGCCCCGCTGCGACCGCTGCGTCACCGCCACGGGCAGCCGGCGTCGCTTCTGCACCCGCTCCAGGTCCGCCGCGGTGACCCGGCCGCGCCGCAGCGGGCCGGCGAGGACGCGGGCGGCGGCCACCGCGTCCTGCACCGCGAGGTTGACGCCGACGCCGCCGACGGGCGACATGATGTGCGCGGCGTCTCCGATGCACAGCAGCCCCTCGCGGTACCAGCGGCGCAGCCGCCCCATGGTGACCTCCAGGAGCTTCACGTCGTCCCAGGAGCGGATCCCGCGCAGTGCCTCGGCGTCCCAGTCGAGCAGCCCGCCCAGCCGCTCGCGGAACCACTCGATGCCGTGGGCCCGCAGCCGCGCGTCGGCGCCCTTCTCGATGAGGTAGGAGGTCTGGTAGTAGTCGCCGCGGTCCATGGTGGCGGCGACCTGGCCGTCACGGATGCTCAGGAAGACCCGGCCGTCCTTCGCCGCGTCGCGCGGCGCGGGCACCCGTACCTGCCAGACGTCCATGGGTACCTCGTAGTACTCGGGCGTCATCCCCGCGGCCCGCCGTACGCGCGAGTCGCGGCCGTCGCAGGCGACGGTGAGGTCCGCGGCCAGCTCCCCGGGGGCGCCGTGCTCGTCCTCGTACGTCACCCCGGTGACCCGGCCGTCCGCGTCGGTGAGCAGCCCCGAGACGGTTGTACGCATCCGCAGCGTGAACGTCGGTTCCTCGGCGGCGGCGCGCGCGAGCAGGTCGAGGAAGTCCCACTGCGGGACCATCGCGATGTACTTGTGGCGCCCCGGGATGCGGCGCAGGTCGCCCGCGACGACCGTGGTGCCGTCGATGCGCATCCGCATCTCGTGGAGCCTGCGCGCGGGCAGCTCGGCGAAGCGCTCGCCGAGGCCCAGTTCGTCGAGCAGCCGCAGCGTCGACGGGTGCACGGTGTCCCCGCGGAAGTCACGCAGGAAGTCCCCGTGCTTCTCCAGGACGGTCACGTCGACACCGGCCCTGGCGAGCAGCAGGCCGAGCATCATGCCCGCCGGTCCGCCGCCCACCACACAGCACGTCGTGCGTTCACGCCTCATGTCCGTCACGTTCCCTCCAGGGGTGCTCACGGCGCGCCCTGTCGTGCGGGGCGTCGCTCCGACCGCACTCTAACCGATCGGTCAGTGATCTGACCGATCGGTCAGCCGTCTCCTGGTCGCGGACGCCACGCCGCGCGCGCAAATCTGACGCAACATCAGAAAATCCCTTCCGTCGTCCGGGCGGCTGCGGCATCCTGCGCCCATGCAGACGGAGTTGAGCAGGCGACTGGGGATCGAGCACGCCGTCTTCGGCTTCACGCCGTTCCCCGCGGTGGCCGCCGCCATCAGCAGGGCCGGGGGTCTCGGCGTGCTCGGCGCGGTCCGCTACACCGCGCCCGGCGACCTCGCGCGCGACCTCGACTGGATCCAGGACCACGTGGACGGCAGGCCCTACGGCCTGGACGTGGTGATGCCCGCGAAGAAGGTCGAGGGCGTCACCGAGGCCGAGGTCGAGGCGCTGATCCCGGAAGGGCACCGGCAGTTCGTCAAGGACACCCTCGCGCGGCACGGCGTGCCCGAGCCGGCCGAGGGGGAGGCCGCGGGCTGGCGCATCACCGGCTGGATGGAGCAGGTCGCCCGCGGCCAGCTCGACGTCGCCCTCGACTACCCGCTCGCCCTGCTCGCCAACGCGCTCGGCTCACCGCCCGCCGACGTGATCGCGCGCGCCCACGAGCGGGACGTGCTCGTCGCCGCGCTCGCGGGCAGCACCCGGCACGCGCGCAAGCACGCCGACGCGGGCATCGACATCGTGGTGGCGCAGGGCTACGAGGCGGGCGGCCACACCGGCGAGATCGCCACGATGGTCCTGACGCCCGAGGTCGCCGAGGCCGTCGCGCCGCTGCCCGTGCTCGCCGCGGGCGGCATCGGCAGCGGCGAACAGGTCGCCGCCGCGCTCGCCCTGGGCGCCCAGGGCGTCTGGCTCGGCTCCGTCTGGCTCACCACGGCCGAGGCGGACCTGCACTCCCCGGCGCTCACGCGCAAGCTGCTCGCCGCCGGCTCGGGCGACACCGTCCGCTCCCGCGCGCTCACCGGCAAACCGGCGCGCCAGCTGCGCACCGCCTGGACCGACGCCTGGGACGACCCCGCGGGCCCCGGACCGCTGCCCATGCCGCTGCAAGGGCTGCTCGTCGCCGACGCCGTGTCCCGCATCCAGAGGTACGAGGTGGAGCCGCTGCTCGGCACGCCCGTGGGGCAGATCGTCGGCCGGATGACAAGCGAGCGCGGCGTCCAGGAGGTCTTCGACGACCTGACCCGCGGTTTCGAGCGCGCCGTCGCCCGGCTCGACCGCATCGCCGGAAGGTCCTGACCCACGCGGGCGCCGTCGCCGGACCCCACCACGCCACCGGAGGCGTACGCCCGCACGCGGCGCCCCACGGCACCGGACACGCCAGCCCGCGCACGGCCCACCCGCGCCACCCGGCACCAGCGGCACACGTACCCGGCGCCGACGGCACAGGCACCCGGCGCCAGCGCCACAGGCACCCCCCACCGGCGGCACACGCACCCGCCACCCGCGGCACAGGCACCCCAGCGGACCCGAACCCGAGGAGGCCCCCGATGACCAGCAGTACTCCGCCGAACGGCTTCTGGGCCCAGGCGTCGGCCGACCCCGACCGGACCGTCCTCACCACGCCCGACGGCGCCCGGTGGAGCGCGGGCCGCCTGCACGCCGCCGCCAACCAGCTGGTGCACGGGCTGCGCGCGGCGGGCCTGCGGCAGGGTGACGCGTTCGCCGTGGTCCTGCCGAACGGCGCCGAGTTCCTCACCGCGTACCTCGCCGCCACCCAGGCGGGTCTCTACCTCGTGCCCGTCAACCACCACCTCGTCGGCCCCGAGATCGCCTGGATCGTCGCCGACTCCGGCGCCCGGGTGCTCATCGCCCACGAGCGGTTCGCCGCCGCGGCCACCGCCGCCGCCGACGAGGCCGGACTCCCGGCCCCGCGCCGGTACGCCGTCGGCGACGTGCCCGGCTTCCGCCCGTACACCGAACTCCTCGACGGGCAGCCGGAGTCACCGCCGCGGGACCGGACGCTCGGCTGGGTGATGAACTACACCTCCGGTACGACGGGACGGCCGCGCGGCATCCGCCGCCCGCTGCCCGGCACATCCCCTGAGGAGTCCCACCTCGGCGGCTTCCTCGGCTTCTTCGGCATCAAGCCCTTCGACGGCAACGTGCACCTGGTGTGCTCGCCGCTCTACCACACCGCAGTCCTCCAGTTCGCGGGTGCCGCCCTGCACATCGGCCACCCGCTGGTCGTCATGGACCGGTGGACGCCCGAGGAGATGCTGCGCCTCATCGACACCCACCGGTGCACGCACACCCACATGGTCCCGACGCAGTTCCACCGCCTGCTCGCGCTGCCCGCCGCGACCAGGGCCGCGTACGACGTGTCGTCCCTGCGCCACGCCCTGCACGGGGCGGCGCCCTGTCCGGAGCACGTGAAGCGGGCGATGATCGACTGGTGGGGCGAGTGTGTCGAGGAGTACTACGCGGCCAGCGAGGGCGGCGGCGCGTTCGCGACCGCCCGGGACTGGCTGAAGAAGCCCGGCACCGTCGGCAAGGCGTGGCCCATCAGCGAACTCGCGGTCTTCGACGACGACGGCAACCGGCTGCCGCCGGGCGAACTCGGCACCGTCTACATGCGGATGACCACGGGCGGCTTCGCGTACCACAAGGATGAGGCGAAGACGCGCAAGAACCGCATCGGCGACTTCTTCACCGTCGGCGACCTCGGCCACCTGGACGACGACGGCTACCTCTTCCTCCGCGACCGCAAGATCGACCTGATCATCTCGGGCGGCGTCAACATCTACCCCGCCGAGATCGAGTCCGCCCTGCTCGGGCACCCGGCCGTGGCCGACGCCGCCGCGTTCGGCATCCCGCACGACGACTGGGGCGAGGAGGTCAAGGCCGTCGTCGAACCTGCGCCCGGGCACGCGCCCGACGACGCGCTCGCCGCCGACATCCTGCGCCACTGCGCTCAGCACCTGGCGGGCTACAAGCGGCCCAAGAGCGTCGACTTCGTCACGGCGATGCCCCGGGACCCCAACGGCAAGCTGTACAAACGGCGGCTCCGCGCGCCCTACTGGGAGGGCCGCGACACCTCCGCGATCTGACGACTCGTCACCTCGGAGCAGGGGGGCATCCCTACGACGGCTCCCAGACCGACGCGTCGTGGGCGAAGCACACCCGGCGCGGCTCGAACGCGGCCACCCGGTCCAGCCACGGCGGATACGCCGGCAGCGGGGCCGCGACCCCGTCCCGCGCGGCCCGCCGGGCCAACTGGTCCGCACCGAACTGCGAGGCCTGGTCCCGTGCCTGGCCCGCGAGCACCACCACGCCGTCGGCACCACGCACGACCAGGGACTGGTGCCCCTCCGTATGGCCCGGGGTCGGCACCACCCACACCCCCGGCCAGACCTCCGCCTCGCCCGACAGCTCGTGGTAGCGCACGCCGGGGAAGTCGACGAGCTGGTCGGCCGTGTAGCCGCCCCGCCGCGCGGTGGCCAGCTCGGCCTCCTGCACGAACACCGGCCGCCCCGACAGCAGCGGGTTGCCGCCGCAGTGGTCGAAGTGCAGATGGCAGTTGACCACCAGCGCGATGTCGTCCAGGCCCACCCCGGCGGCCGCCAGGGCCGCGCGCAGCGGCCGCCGCCGGGGCCGGTAGTGCGCCTCGGCGTCGGGCCCCGCCTCGCCGATCCCGGTGTCGAACAGGAGCAGCCCCCGCTCGTGCCGCACCAGGTAGGCGAACGCGGGCTCCACCCGTGGCTCCGGCCCGCCCGCCTCGGCCGCCGGACGCACGAAGTACCCCAGATCGAGCCTGCGCAGGACGGTACGCGTCTCGCTCATGCGGCCATCGTGGCAGGCGGGGCGCGCCGGGCACAGGAACTCTGCCGAGAGCGGACGGGCCACGGGCGTCCCCCCGGCCCGCGGCCGTGCGGCCCGGTCACTGGACGCGCGGCCCGCGTCAGCGCACTCCGTACGTCCGGGCGAGGGCGGCCACCGTGCCGGCCAGGGCCGCGCGCAGCTCGGGCGGCGCGACGACCTCGACGTCGGCGCCGAGCCGCAGCAGCTCGCCGCACGCGTGCGGGACGCTCTCGACGGGGATGACCGTCTCGACCCAGCCGTCGTCGCCGGGGGCGCCCGCGGCGGCCTCGGCCGCCCGCGCCACGTACGGCGGCACGTTGTCGGGCAGGCGCCGCAGCCCCCGCGGGGACAGGCGGACGGTGGCCGTGCCGGTGTAGCGGCGCGTCTCGAAGTCGTCCAGGTACGACGCCCAGTACGCGCCCAGGTCGAAGTCCGCGGGGCGGTCGAAGCGCTCGTCGCTCACCACGGCGTCGAGGACCTGGGCGACGCGGTAGGTCGCGGTCCGCTGCTCCGCGGCCGCGACCAGGTACCACGTACCGGACTTCAGGACCAGGCCGTAAGGGCAGAGGCGGCGCCGCACCTCTCGCGGCTCCCGCCAGCGGCGGTAGCGCACGTCCACCGCGCGCCCGGTGAGCACGGCGTCCACCAGCAGCGGCAGGTGCGGCGCCGGTTCGGGCTCCCGGTACCAGCCGGGCGCGTCCAGGTGGAACACCGCCGCCGTCCGCTCCGCCTCCTCCCGCGGCCCGGCCGGAAGCGCGGCGAGCAGCTTCAGCCGCGCCGCCGTCACCTCCGCCGCGAGCCCCAGGTCGGCGGCCGGGCCGGGCAGCCCGGCGAAGAGCAGCGCCCGGGCCTCGCCCTCGCTCAGCCCGGTGAGCCGGGTGCGGTAGCCGTCGAGCAGCCGGTAGCCGCCGCCGCGGCCGGGCTCCGCGTACACCGGGACCCCGGCGTCCTGAAGCCGCGCCACGTCCCGGTACGCGGTCCGCACCGACACGCCCAGCTCCTCGGCGACCGCTCGCGCGGTCACACGGCCCCGCGACTGGAGCAACAGCAGCAACGACAGCAGACGGCCGGCGGACATGCGCCCATCCTGCCCCGAAACCCTGACAGCCCCTGTCACACGGGCCGCCTACCGTCGACCCGCCTCGCCTCCCTTCCCCTCTCCCACCCTGTTCCGGCCGCCCGGGCCGGGACACCACCCCGCACCCACGCACCGACAGGAGCCCCTGTGCCCACCGACCACCTCACCGACCGTCCCGCCGACCGCCTCACCAGTGGTCTCGCCGTGATCGAGCTGCGGCAGTACACGCTGCGCCCCGGCCGCCGCGACGAGCTGATCGACCTTTTCGACCGCGCGTTCGTCGAGACCCAGGAGGACACCGGGATGACCGTGCTGGGCCAGTTCCGGGACCTCGACGACCCCGACCGCTTCGTCTGGCTGCGCGGCTTCCCGGACATGGCGGCGCGCCGGCACGCGCTGACGGCGTTCTACGACGGTCCGGTGTGGGCCGAGCACGGGGCGCGGGCGAACGCCACGATGCTCGACTCCGACGACGTCCTGCTGCTGCGGCCGCTGTCACCCGGGAGCGGCCCCGCCGTCCGGCCCGCCGACCGGCCGCGGCCGGGTGCCCCGGCGCCGGACCGTTTCGTGGCCGCCATGGTGTGGTCCTTCCCGCCCGGACAGCACGAGGGGGTGGCGCTGCTCCGGGACGGCCTGCTGCCCGTGCTGCGCGCGACGGGACCCGCGCCGCTGGCCGTCCTGGCCACCGAGACCGCGCCCAACACCTTTCCACGGCTGCCGGTCCGCACCGGTGAGAACGCCGTCGTGGTCCTCGGCTCGTACCCCGACGAGCACGCGCACCGCCGCCACCTCGCCGCCCTGCGGGCCGACCCCCGCGCGCGGAACGAGATCCTGCCCGCCGTCGAGCGCGCCGTGACCGCTCGCCCCAGCACGCTCCGACTCGCCCCGACGGGACGCTCCCTCCTCGTCTGACTCAGCGTGTTCCCCTGTGCCGCGCCGATGGGAACGACCGCGGCGGGTGCCGACGGAAACGAGGTGACGCGTCCGGGCACGCCTGCCTACCCTCGGCCCCATGCGCCCCGAACCCGCTCTGCTGAACGTCATCGATGTAGAGGCCACTTGCTGGGACGGGCAGCCGCCGCCCGGCTCCGTGCACGAGATCATCGAGATCGGCCTCACCGTCGTGGACGTGTCGGCACGGCGCCGCGTGTCCCGCCACCGTGTCCTGGTACGCCCCGCCCGGTCGGCGGTGAGCGACTTCTGCACCGAGCTGACCGGCCTGACACAGGCCGAGGTGGAAAGGGGCGTCACCTTCGCCGAGGCATGTCGGATCCTCGTCGAGGAGTACGAGGCCGGGGAGCGCCCCTGGGCGAGCTGGGGCGAGTACGACCGCCGGCAATTCGCTCGGCAGAGCCGGGCCGACGGGGTGGCCTACCCCTTCGGCCACCCAGTGGAGCGCAGCAGCCACACCAACGCCAAGGCCGTCTTCGCCGCGGCCTACGGGCTGCGCAGGAAACCCGGCATGGACCACGCCCTGCGGATCGCCGGACTGCCGCTCGAAGGCCGCCATCACCGTGGCGAGGACGATGCGTGGAACATCGCCGCACTCGTCCTCGAGCTGTTGGACCGCGGGGCCTGGCCGACCACGGCATAGCTCGCGGCAAGCAGCGCTCGAAAACCGGTGGACACCGTTACTGCCCGGTCGGAGATCCGCGGACCATCCGCCCGGTCAGGGCTGCTCCGACAACTTCCGGCCAAGTTCATTGGTCTCGACCATTGCCCTCCGGTCCAACAGTGCAGGAAGCTGCTTACCACGCACCGGACCATCACGACCGGAGTGCTCGCCACCGGAACAGGAAGGCAGCAACACACCCATGCGCAAAGTGATTTCGGCCCTGAGCCTGACCGGGCTGCTGGCCGCAGCCGCCCTGCTGCTCGCCCCGTCCGCCCAGGCCGCCGGGTACGTCTACGTCGGCATGTACCCGAGCGCCGCCGCCTGCGACGCAGCAGGCAAGGACTACGTCGCCCGCGGCCAGGCGGTCAGCTACTTCTGTGACGCCACCCCCACCACCGCCCGCCTGTCCATCTGGGTCTGACCGCCCCCCACCACCGAACGCCACCACGCTCGGCACCGAACAGGCCCGGCGGCCCTCCAGCCGCCGGGCCGACGACCGTCCGGAGGTCGACCCATGGGCAATGGACCGGCGTGTCCGAGATGACGCAGCGGGGGCGAGAAAAGTACAGCGATCGGGTCGATAAGTGACATGACGTCAGAACCCGGGATTCATAGGCTGGTTCCGCCGCACGAGTACCCCTCTTGCGCCACGGACATCCAAGCGGCCACAAGTATCCTCGGGAGCCTCCAGTGAGAAGTGCAAGGATCGCGCTGTGCGCTCTGCTCGTCACCGGGGCCGTCGGCCTCTCGCCGGCCACCGCTTCCTCGGTCCCGTCGGCGCCGTCGGAGAACCGGAGCGCGTTCGCCCTGTCCAGCACCGCGTTCGCCAACGGCGGCGTCATCCCCAAGGTCCACGAGTGCACCAGCGGGGGAGGGAACGACCCCGCCAAGAGGAACGAATCCCCTCCCTTGAGCTGGTCAGGCGCTCCGGCCGCCGCCAAGAGCTACGCGATCGTCATGCGCGACCTCGACAACGCCAACCTCATCCACTGGGTCATCTACGACATCCCGGCGAGCACGACCTCGCTGCCCCAGAACGTCGAGCACAAGTACCAGCCCTCGACCCCGGCGGGAGCCAGGCAGGTCTACTACCGTGGCAGCGCGAGCCTCTACGGCTACCAGGGGCCGTGCTCGCCCTCGACGGTGAACACCTACGAGTTCGTCGTCCACGCGCTCAACCAGACCTCGCTGAGCAGTCTGAACGCCAACTCGTCGACCCGGACCGCCGCCAGGGAGATCGCCGCGGCGACGATCGGCTCGGCCAGGATCACCGGCGAGTCCTAGCGTCGCACGCGCCCGGTGCTGCCGCCTCGGCAGCACCGGGCGCTCCAGGGGACACGTGCCGGACGCCGGATGCCCGGGTTCGGTCCACTACAGCGAGTCGACGTCGATCGCCTCGGCTATGGCGTGGTAACCGGCGTCGCTCGGGTGCAGGTGGTCGCCGCTGTCGTACGCGGGGGCGAGCCGGTCCGGGTCGGCGGGGTCGGCCAGTGCCCGGTCCAGGTCGATGACGCGGTCGTACGCGCCCGACGTACGTATCCACTCGTTGAGCGCTTCCCGCTTGGCCTCGCCGCGCTCGCTGAAGTACACGGCGCCCTTGAAGGGCGTGAGGGTCGCGCCGATCACCTTGAGACCCTTGGCGCGGGCCTGCCCGATGACGTCGCGGTGGGCGGCGACGAGCTGTTCGACCGACACGTCCGGGACCGGACTGCCCGGGAGTTCGCTCAGACCGACGTCGTTGATGCCCTCCAGCACGACGACCGTGCTGACGCCCGACTCGGGGAGCACGTCCTTCCTGAAGCGGTCGACGCCGCTCTCACCCGTGCCCGGCGTACCGAAGGTGATCATGTTGCCGCTGATCCCGTGGTTGAGGACGCCGCGCGGCCGGCCCTCGCGGGCATACCGCTCCGCCAATTCGTCCGGATAGCGATTGTCGGCGTCCACGGTGGAGGCGAAACCGTCGGTGATCGAGTCCCCGAACGTCACCACCCCGTTCCGGCGCCCCGTCGGACCGCCCCTGACCTCGACGTCCGCGACGTAGTACCAGGACACGGAGGTGTCGGTGAACGCCTCGCCGCTCTCGTCGAACCGCAGGTCGCCCGCCGCCCGGTAACTCGTGGTCAAGGCCGACATGTGGTACGTGGCCGGGCCGGTCGGCTCGGCCAGGTACAGCGTGAGCGTCAGCGACTCCAGCGGCTTGACCCGCATCCGCAGGGCGTCACTGAACACGTCGCCACCGGCCGGGACGGTCACCGCCTTCTCCTCGCCGAAGGTCAGGGTCCTGCTGGTGCCCTCACACACCGCCGCGCCCTCGGCCGTCCGCCCGACCGCGGCCCCGGCCGCCCGCAACGGGGTGGAGCCGTAACGGTTGGAGAGCTTGAAGCGGACGGCGGCGCCCCCGATGCTGACCCGCACGACCTGGCGCAGCGACTGCTGCTCGAAGCCCTCCTGCGACCAGTTGGGCAGGAGCGTCCGCCCCGGCGGTTGCACGGAGGTCGCCCAGGTGCCCCGCCACTTCTCGCCGCCGCGCCCTGCGTCGTCACCGCCGCGCGCCGCCTCGCGCGACCGGCCGGAGGTCGTCGACGCCGTGCCGACGTTCCCTGCTGTGTCGTCGTTCCCTGTCGGGTCGGTGGCGGTCGGCCCGACCGCGGTTGCCGCCGCCGTCGTGGCCGGTGCGTCCGCGTGGGCCGCCGGGAGCGGCAGCAGGGGTACGGTCAGCAGGGCCGCCGTGGCCACCAGCGCCGGCAACGGGCGGGCTGTCGTCCGGGGCTGCCGGTGCGCCGGGCCCGTGCGCCGGAACCAGGAGCGATCCTTCCCGCCGTGTGGTGCCCCGGGGGCCGCGGGCCCCGTGTCCCGGTTCGATGATGTGCTGTGCGTCCGGTCGCTCATCGATCGTCCCTTCACCTCGGCGTTGGGTGCGCATGGGTTCGTGGTGTGGTGAACCGGCCGCCGCACAGGAGTGCCCACGCACTACGTCACCACCTTCCGTGCTGGCATGTCCATGTAGACGCGGGGCCGAGTCGGGAATCGGCCATCACCCACGGCGGCGGCGCGGGCCCCCGCCCGCCGACCCCCACCCGTACCGACGGCATCGCCGACGCCCCTCAAGCGACCGCCGGTCACACGCATGATCACGGTGAGTGGCGAGCGGACCCGCAGGGGGTGAAACTGAAGGCGACCGAAGCGAACGTGCGGGGAAGCCGATGTCCCACGGCTACCGGCCGGAACCCGTATGCCGGACCGCGGACCCCAAAGCCGACCCGGCCCGCGCCACGGCGGCCCTGCCCCGGTGACCCGCCCGGCACCGGTCCCCCGTAACCGGAACCGCGAGGCACACGGGCGTATCGAAGTGACTCAAGACCCACGACGGGGGTACCGGGAACAAGCCCCGACGCGTGAGCGGAGGCCGGGTCCCCGGACGCCTGGTTCTCCGCCCGGAGGAGAGACCACGATGGCGACGCATGAAGACGACGCCCAGCAGGCCCGGCCGCCCGCGCCGCTGGGGACGGCGGCTAGCGGAGGCGACGGCGGCACGCGCCGTCGGCCGCTGCGCGAGCAGCACGTCGAGGAGACGGTCGAGGTCGCGGTGCCGGTGCGGACGGCGTACAACCAGTGGACGCAGTTCAAGTCCTTCCCGCGCTTCTCGGGCGTGGTGCGGGACGTCGAGCAGGTCAGGCCCACCGTGACCGCCTGGACCCTCGGCTACGGGCCCCTGCGCCGCCGTTTCGCGGTCGAGATCGTGGAGCAGGACCCCGACGCCTACCTGGCCTGGCGCGGTATGCGGCAGCACCCCTCCCACCAGGGCGAGGTCGAGTTCACGCCGACGCGGGCCGGCGGCACGGCGATCACCGTCCGGATGCTCCTGGAGCCGCCGGGAGCCGCGCGGGTGCTCACCCGATCCGGCCGGGCGACCCGGCTGGCCGCCCGCCTCGTGCGCGGCGAACTCATGAACTTCAAGCGGTTCATCGAGGGCCTCGGCCAGGAGGGCGGGGCCTGGCGCGGCACCATCCGCAACGGCCGCGTGCAGCACGACCACCCGGAACCGCCCCGGAGCCGCGTGGCCCAGTGGCCCGTCGGCTGAGCGGCGCCCCGTACGCGAGAAGACCCGTACGCGAGAACCCGTACGCGCGAGAGCGGACAGAGAAAGGCGAATCGATGCAGAACCCGTCCGGTGAGGAGCCGGAGACCACCCTCTCCGTGACGCCGCCGAAGAAGTGGGCTGCCGGGGTCTCCGCGGTCGTGCACGCGCTGGAGTACTCCCTGGAGCAGACCTCACCGAAGAAGACCGGTGTGGACCTGCTGACCATGAACCAGGTGGGCGGGATCGACTGCCCCGGCTGCGCGTGGGCGGACCCGGCCCCGGGCCGCCGCCACCGCAACGAGTACTGCGAGAACGGCGCCAAGCACATCAACGACGAGGCCACCACGCGCCGGGTCACCGCCGACTTCTTCCGCGAGCACAGCGTCTCCGACCTCGCCGCCCGCTCCGACATGTGGCTCAACCAGCAGGGGCGGCTCACCGAGCCGATGGTCAAACGGCCCGGCTCCGACCACTACGAGCCGATCACCTGGAACGACGCCCTGGGCGTCCTCGCGCGGGAGCTGAAGGCACTGGCCTCTCCCGACGAGGCCGTCTTCTACACCTCCGGCCGCGCCAGCAACGAGGCCGCCTTCGTCCTCCAGCTCTTCGCCCGCGCCTTCGGCACCAACAACCTGCCCGACTGCAGCAACATGTGCCACGAGTCCAGCGGCTTCGCCCTGAGCGAGACCCTGGGCACCGGCAAGGGCACCGTCACCCTCGACGACCTCCACCACGCCGACCTGATCTTCCTGGTCGGGCAGAACCCGGGCACCAACCACCCGCGCCAGCTCTCCGCCCTGGAGGAGGCCAAGCGCAACGGCGGCCGGATCGTGGCGGTCAACCCGCTGCCGGAGGCCGGGCTGCGGCGCTTCAAGAACCCGCAGAAACCGCGCGGGATCGTCGGACGCGGCACCCAGATCGCCGACCGCTTCCTGCACATCAAGCCCGGCGGCGACCTCGCCCTGTTCCAGGCCCTCAACCGCCTGCTGCTCGAGGCCGAGGACGCCCGGCCCGGCACCGTCCTCGACCACGGCTTCATCAACGCCCACACCACCGGGTTCGAGGAGTTCGCCGCGCACGCCCGCACCGTCGACTGGGACGACGTGTCCGCCGCGACCGGACTGACCCGCGAGGAGATCGAGCAGGTACGCGACGAGGTCCTGCGCAGCGAACGCGTCATCGTCTGCTGGGCGATGGGCATCACCCAGCACAAGCACGGCGTGCCCACCATCCGGGAGATCGTCAACTTCCTGCTGCTGCGCGGCAACCTGGGGCGCGCCGGCACCGGCGCCTGCCCGGTGCGCGGCCACAGCAACGTCCAGGGCGACCGCACCATGGGCATCTGGGAGCAGATGCCGGACACCTTCCTCGACGCCCTCAAGGAGGAGTTCGGTTTCGACCCGCCGCGCCCGCACGGCCTGGACTCGGTGAACGCGATCAAGGCGATGCGCGAGGGCCGGGTCAAGGTCTTCCTCGCCCTGGCCGGCAACTTCGTGCGGGCCGCGCCCGACAGCGAGGTCACCGAGGAGGCGATGCGCTCGTGCCGGCTGACCGCCCACATCTCCACCAAGCTCAACCGCTCGCACACCGTCTGCGGCGACACCGCGCTGATCCTGCCCACCCTGGGTCGCACCGAGCGTGACGTCCAGGCCGACGGCGAGCAGTTCGTCACCGTCGAGAACTCCATGAGCGAGGTGCACACCTCCCAGGGCCGCCTGGAGCCGGCCTCCCCGCTGCTGCTCAGCGAGGTCGCCATCCTGTGCCGGCTCGCGCGCCGCACCCTGGACGGCAGGCCCGACATCCCCTGGGAGACGTTCGAGGGCGACTACGGCACCATCCGCGACCGCATCTCCCGCGTCGTGGCGGGCTTCCACGACTACAACGCCCGGGTGACCCGCCCCGGGGGCTTCCAACTGCCCAACCCGGTCAACGAGGGCGTGTTCCCCAACAAGGTCGGCAAGGCCCTGTTCACCCGCAACGAGCGCGTCGTGCCCCGGGCGCCGGAGGGCCACCTGCTGCTGCAGACGCTGCGCTCGCACGACCAGTGGAACACCGTCCCGTACACCAACAACGACCGCTACCGCGGCATCCACGGCAGCCGCCATGTCGTCCTCGTCAACCCGGCCGACCTGACCGAACTCGGCCTCGCCCAGGGCGACCGCGTCGACCTGGTGAGCGTCTGGGAGGACGGCACCGAGCGCCGTGCCGAGAACTTCGAGGTCGTGTCCTACCCCGCCGCCAAGGGCTCGGCCGCCGCCTACTACCCGGAGACGAACGTCCTGGTGCCGCTGGACAGCGTCGCCGACATCAGCAACCAGCCCACGTCGAAGGGGATCGTCGTCCGCCTCGAACCGCCTCGCGCGGCACGGTGAGGGCCGGCCCCGCGCCCGCGCGTGCCCACCCCGCGCGGTTCCACCCGCGAGCGGGCGCCGGGCGCGGGGCGCCCGGCGCCGTACGGCTGTTCCTCCACGATGCGCTGTGAGCGGGCGCTGTGGCGGGTGCTGTGAACGTGTGCTGTGAGCAGGCGCTCGTCGCCGCTCGGACGCATCGTGGACGCATGGTGGACGCATCCTTCCTTGTTGTGCTTTGATCCGGGCATGGAGACCACTGGCCCGGCACACACGGTGCTGCTCGACCCGTTCTGGGTGAGCCGCCGCGCCGACCAGTTCGACCAGGTCTGTTGCTGATCGCCGTTCGACGGCTCGCGATCCCGCTCGTCGCGCTCTTCGTGCTCTTCGCGTTCTTCTCGTTCGTCTCCCTCTGACCGCAGCCCTCTCTCGCCCTCGAGCAGCCGCTCGTCGGGCGTAGCCGTGCGGCGCCCGCGTCAGCCCTGCTGCGAAGGAACCCTCCCATGGCCCGGTCCACAGCCCTGCCTGCCCCCGACGTCTCCCGCCTCCGCGCCCCGGACGCGGACCGGACCCACACCCCGGCGAAAGGAGCACACGTGCGTTCGACCAGCATCCGGCCCGCCCTCATCGCCCTCGGCGCGGCGGCGCTGCTGGCCGCGTCCGTCGCCGTTCCGCAGGCCTCGGCGGCCGGCCGTGCGTCCACGGCTCTCGCCTGGTACGACGCGACAGCCGAGACCGTCGCGACGGCCGGGGCGCCCACGCAGATAACCAACAGCCGTACGTGGGCCATCAGTTGGCTCGCGGCCGCCCGGGCCGTCCGGAGCGTGCCCGCCGGTGTCGACCGCGGCGCGTACCAGGAGGCGGCGCTCGCCGGGGCCGTGCACCGCGCGCTGGTGACGCTGGCCCCGAGCCGCAAGGAGCAGCTCGACGCGACGTTCAAGGAGACCCTCGACGCGATTCCCGACGGCCCGGCCGAGAAGCGGGGCGTCACCGCCGGAGAGCGACAGGCGGACGTCGTCCTCGCGTCGAGGCAGGGCGACGGACTCGACCCCGCCTCGGGCAACGCCCCCTACCCGGTGAAGCCCGCGGCGCCGGGTGTATGGCAGCCGACGCCACCCGACCACGCGCCGGCGATCCAGTACGGCAACCGTCTCGCCGAGCCGTTCCTGCTCAGGACGCAGAGCCAGTTCCGGCTCGGCCCGCCGCCCGCCCTCGGCTCGCGGCGCTACGCCGCCGACCTCGCGGAGGTGCGGGCGTACGGCGCCGTCGACAGTACGGTGCGCAGCGCCCACCAGACCGGGACGGCCACCTTCTGGTCCGGCTCCTCCCTCACCCTCTACACCGAGCCGCTGCGTGTGGCGCTCTCCCGCACGGACCAGGGGATCGCCGGGCAGGCGCGGCTGGTCGCGCTGTTCCACGTGGCGCTGGTGGACACGCAGATCGCCACCTCCGACAGCAAGTACGCCTACGAACGCTGGCGCCCCGTGACCGCGATCCGCACCGGCGGCATCGACCCCGACCCCGGCTGGACGCCGCTGCACACCACCCCCGCGCATCCCGACCACCCGAGTGGCCACACCACCTACGCGGGCGCCGCGCAGACCGTCCTGTCGGCACTCGTGGGCCCGCGCACCGCTCCGCTCGCACTGACCAGCCCCACCGCTCCCGGGGTGAGCCGGACCTACACCACGTGGAAGCAGCTCTCGGACGAGAACGTCGACGCGCGGGTCTTCTCCGGCATCCACACCCGGTCGGCCGACGAGGCTGGGATCGCGCTCGGCACGGACGTGGCCCGGTACGTCCTGGAGAACCCGGGACGCCTCCTCGCTCCCCGCTGACCCGCCGCACCCCGTCCAGGAGCGCCCACTTCCCCCTGGGGACGCCGCCCGGTACCGCGCCGGGCGGCCGTGCCCGCCGGACACCCCGAGCCGCCCCCCGGAGACTGCCTGACCATGTCCCTCACCATCCGCGACGACCGCAGCCGCCGTCCTGGAAGAAACGGCACAGCCGCGCCGTTGTGCTGGTCGAAGGCGATGACGTGGAGGACGTGGAGGTGGGCCGGGTGACAGGTGCCCCGCGTGCCGTGCGCCTCCACGGCCGGCCCCACATCGACCTCCAGCGCGTGGCCGGCGCCCTCTGTCGCTCCTGCTCCTGACCCGTCCCCCAGCGCCGTGCGCCCCGATCACCGTGGGCCGGCGATCTCCTACGGACCTCCAGGAAGGCACCCTCGTGTCCGCACCCTCCCCTTCGCGCACGTCTCCCGCACACCTGCACCTCGCCGTCGCCCTGGACGGCACCGGCTGGCACCCCGCCTCCTGGCGCGAGCAAGTCGCGCGCCCCCGGGACCTGTTCACCGCCGGGTACTGGGCCGACCTGGTCGCCGAGGCCGAGCGCGGCCTGCTCGACTTCGTCACCTTCGAGGACGGCCTCGCCCTGCAGTCCTCGCACTACGGCGAGCCGGACGGCCGTACGGACCGGGTGCGCGGCCGGCTCGACGCCGTACTGACCGCCTCCCGCGTCGCGCCCCTCACCCGCCACATCGGCCTGGTGCCGACGGTGACCGCCACGCACACGGAGCCGTTCCACATCTCCAAGGCGATCGCCACCCTCGACTACGTCAGCACCGGCCGCGCGGGCCTGCGGGTGCAGGTGTCCGCCCGCCCGCACGAGGCCGCCCACTTCGGCCGTCGCACCTTCCCGCCGACCAGCCTCGCGGAACTCCGGAGCCCTGCCGGACAGGAACGCCTCACCGACCTGTTCGACGAGGCCGCCGACTACATGGAGGTCGTACGGCGGCTGTGGGACAGCTGGGAGGACGACGCGGAGATACGTGACGTGGCCACCGGGCGCTTCATCGACCGGGAGAAACTGCACTACATCGACTTCGAGGGCCCGTACTTCAGCGTCAAGGGCCCGTCCATCACCCCGCGCCCGCCGCAGGGCCAGCCGCTGGTCACCGCCCTCGCCCACCAGAGCGTTCCGTACCGGCTCGTGGCCCGTCAGGCCGACATCGGCTACACCACCCCGCACGACGCCGAGCAGGCCCGCGCCGCCGTCGCCGAGATCCGCGCCGAGCAGGAGACCGCCGGGCGAGCGGGCGAACCCCTCCACGTCTTCGGGGACGTGGTGGTCTTCCTGGACGACGAGCAGAGCGCCGCGGAAGACCGCCGCGCGCGCCTCGACGCCCTCGCGGGGGAGCCGTACACCAGCGACGCCCGCGTGTTCGCCGGTACGCCCGTACAACTCGCCGACCTGCTGCAGGAACTCGCCGAGGCGGGCCTCGGCGGCTTCCGCCTGCGGCCGGCCGTCGCCGGCCACGACCTGCCGGGCATCACCCGCGGCCTGGTCCCCGAACTCCAGCGCCGGGGCGTCTTCCGCACCGCCTACGAGGCCGACACCCTGCGCGGCCTGCTGGGCCTCGCCCGCCCCGCCAACCGCTACGCCGCGACCGCCTGAGCCGGAAGGACCGCACCCGCCATGAGCAAGCCGCTGAAGCAGATCCACCTGGCCGCGCACTTCCCCGGCGTCAACAACACCACCGTGTGGAGCGACCCGAAGGCCGGCAGCCACATCGAGTTCAGCTCCTTCGCCTACTTCGCGCGGACCGCCGAACGCGCCAAGTTCGACTTCCTGTTCCTCGCCGAGGGGCTGCGACTGCGCGAACAGGGCGGACACCTCTACGACCTGGACGTCGTCGGCCGCCCCGACACCTTCACGGTCCTCGCCGCGCTCGCCGCCGTCACCGAGCACCTGGGCCTGACCGGCACCATCAACTCCACCTTCAACGAGCCGTACGAGGTGGCCCGCCAGTTCGCGAGCCTCGACCACCTCTCCGGCGGCCGCTCCGCCTGGAACGTCGTCACCTCCTGGGACGCCTTCACCGGCGAGAACTTCCGCCGCGGCGGCTTCCTCCCCCAGGAGGAGCGCTACTCCCGCGCCCAGGAGTTCCTGGCCACGGCCACCGAGCTCTTCGACTCCTGGCACGGCGACGAGATCCTCGCCGACCAGGCCACCGGCGTCTTCCTGCGGGACGCGAAAGCAGGCTCCTTCGTCCACAGCGGGCAGCACTTCGACATCCACGGCCAGTTCGACGTCCCGCGCTCCCCGCAGGGCCGGCCCGTCGTCTTCCAGGCCGGTGACTCCGAGGAGGGCCGCGAGTTCGCCGCCTCGTCCGCCGACGCCATCTTCAGCCGGCACGCCACCCTGGAGGGCGGCAAGGCCTTCTACACGGACGTCAAGAGGCGTCTCGCCACGTACGGCCGCCGCCACGACGACCTGCTGATCCTGCCCGCCGCCACCTTCGTCCTCGCCGATACGGACGAAGAGGCCGCGGAACTCGCCAAGGAGGTGCGCCGGCAGCAGGTCAGCGGTGCCACCGCCATCAAGCACCTGGAGTTCGTCTGGAACCGGGACCTGTCCTCCTACGACCCCGAGGGCCCGCTGCCCGACATCGACCCGGACGTCGGCACCGACCACATCTCCCAGGGCCGCGCCCAGGTCCGGATGTACCGCGACCCGCTGGCCACCGCCCGCGAGTGGCGGGAACTGGCCGCCGCGCACCACTGGTCCATCCGCGACCTCGTCATCAACACCGGCAACCGGCAGACCTTCGTCGGCTCCCCGGCCACCATCGCCAGGACCATCAACGACCACGTCCAGGCCGACGCCAGTGACGGCTACATTCTCGTCCCGCACACCACCCCCACCGGCCTGGACGGCTTCGCCGACAAGGTCGTCCCGCTCCTGCAGGAACAGGGCGTGTTCCGCACCGAGTACGAGGGCACGACCCTCCGCGACCACCTCGGCCTCACCCACCCCGACTCCGTGCACGGCCGGGTGGCCTCGTGAAGTTCCTCGCCATCACCCTGATCGCGCACCGCCCGGACCCCGTCACCGGAGAACAGTTCGGGCACACCGTGCTGCACCTGCACGCCGAGGCCGGCGGGCTGACGGAGGCCCGGCACCGCGCCTCCCTGGAGCTGTTCCAGTCCGAGGTCGCCCCCGTGCTGCGCCGCGAGATCCCGGACCCGCCCTTCGCATGGGGCCCCGTGCTTCCGGCGCCACCGCTCACCCAGGAGTCCGCCCCTGCCTGACACCGCCCTCGGCGTTCTCGACCTGGTCCCGATCCCCTCCGGCTCGACGGCAGCCGACGCCCTGCGCACCTCCCTGGACCTCGCACAGCGGGCCGAGCGCCTCGGCTACGCCCGCTACCGGGCTGATCCCGCCCCGCTTCTCCTTCACGCACCTGCTCGGCTCACCCCGCGTCGCACTCCAGCGCAGGCTGCTCCTGCTGCCGGGCGCGGAGCCGCATCTGCCTGCGGCCCGCCGCACACGCCACGCGGCCACCCCGCGCGGTCTAGCCGACGAGTTCGCTCACGAGTGCGGCGACCTGTTCCACCTCGATGAGGAAGCCGTCGTGACCGTACGGGGACTCGACCACCCGGAGGTGGTCCGCTGTGGGTATGCCGGCGGCCAACTCCGCCTGCTGGGAGAGCGGGTAGAGGCGGTCCGAGTCGACGCCCGCCACGAGGGTCCTGGCCGTCACACGGCTCAGGGCGGCGCGCGTGCTGCCTCGGCCGCGACCGATGTCGTGGCTGTTCATGGCCTCTGCCAGCGTGACGTAGCTGCCCGCGTCGAAGCGGCGCACGAGCTTGGCGGCGTGGTGGTCGAGGTAGGACTCCACCTGGTACCGGCCGCCGCTCCAGGGGTGCTCCGCACCCTGCGGCGCCCGGCCGAAGCGGGCCTGGAGCTCCCGTTCACTGCGGTAGGTGACGTGGGCGAGGCGACGGGCCAGGCCGAGTCCCGCGTGCGGGCCGCGTCCGGGGCCGGCGTCGTGGTAGTCGCCGCCGCGCCAGTGCGGGTCGTCGCGGATGGCACGGAGCTGGATGCTCGCCCAGGCGATCTGCTCCGCGCTCGCCGCGGCCGACGTGGCGAGCAGCAGGAGCGCCCGCGTCCGTCCCGGATACGACACGGCCCACTCCAGCGCCCGCATCCCGCCCATCGACCCGCCGACGACCAGGGCCCAGCGGTCGATGCCCAGGGTGTCGGCCAGGCCCGTCTCCGCGGCCACCTGGTCACGCTGCGTCAGGCGGGGAAAGCCACCGCCCCAGCGGCGGCCGTCCGGGGAGAGCGACACCGGGCCGGTGCTGCCCTGGCAGCCGCCGAGCACGTTCGGAGCCACGACGAACCAGCGGCCCGTGTCGAGCGCGCGCCCGGGGCCGATGAGCCCGTCCCACCAGCCGGGGGTGGGGTGCCCGGGTTCGGCGGGGCCGACGACGTGGCTGTCGCCGGTCAGGGCGTGCAGGACAAGCACCGCGTTGGAGCGGTCGGGAGCGAGCCGCCCCCACGTCTCGAACGCGAGCCGCACGCCCGGGAGTTCACCCCCGGCTTCCAGGGGAAGCGGTGCCTCGCGCTCGTACCACTGGCGACGCCCGGGCGGGTCCCCCTCCCGCCAGGCCCCGGAGGCCGGCGGGAGGGGGACCTCGGACGGCGTCAGTACGGTGTTCAGGACGCGCCCTTCGCCGCGCGGAACCCCGCCTCCAGGTCGGCCTTGAGGTCGGCGAGGTTCTCGATGCCGACCGACAGGCGCACCAGGCCGGGGGAGGTGCCGGTGGCCGCGAGCTGCTCCTCGTCGAGCTGGCTGTGCGTGGTGGACGCCGGGTGGATGATGAGGCTGCGTACGTCACCGATGTTGGCGAGGTGGCTGAAGAGCTCCACAGCGTCCACGAACCGCTTGCCCGCCTCGACGCCGTCCCGCAGCTCGAAGGAGACCACGGCGCCGGCACCGTTCGGCAGGTACGTCCGCGCCGCCTCGTACCACGGGCTGGACTCGAGGCCCGGATAGTGCACGGCGGCGACCTCGTCCCGCTGCTCCAGCCACTCGGCCAGCGCCTGGGCGTTGGCGGAGTGCCGTTCGATCCGCAGGCTGAGTGTCTCGACGCCCTGCAGGAGCAGGAAGGCGGAGTGCGGGGACAGGGCCGGGCCGAGGTCGCGCAGGAGCTGTACGCGGAGCTTGACGGCGAACGCACCCGGTCCCAGCGCGGGCCAGTACCGCAGCCCGTGGTAGCTGGGGTCGGGTGCGGTGAAGTCCGGGAACCGCTCGGCGTGCGCCCCGAAGTCGAAGGTTCCCCCGTCGACGACCACGCCCGCGATGGCCGTGCCGTGCCCGCCGAGGAACTTGGTCGCCGAGTGGACGACGATGTCCGCGCCGTGCTCGACGGGCCGCAGCAGATAGGGAGTCGGGACCGTGTTGTCCACGATCAGCGGCAATCCGGCCGTGTGCGCCACGTCCGCGACCCCCCGCACGTCGAGCACGTTGCCTCGGGGGTTGCCCAGCGTCTCCGCGAACAGGGCCTTGGTGTTCGGCCGGATCTCCGCCTGCCACGCCTGGAGGTCGTCCGGGTCGTCCACGAACGACACCGTGACGCCGAGCCTCGGCAGCGTGTGCCGGAACAGGTTGTAGGTGCCGCCGTACAACGACGTACTGGAGACGATGTGGTCGCCGGAGCCCGCCAGCGTCAGGATCGCCAGGGTCTCCGCCGCCTGCCCGGAGGCGAGCGCCACGGCCGCGACCCCGCCCTCCAGGGCCGCGACGCGCTGCTCGAAGACGTCCTGGGTGGGATTGTGGAGACGGGTGTAGATGTTGCCGGGCTCGGCCAGTGCGAACAGGTCGGCGGCGTGCCGCGTGTCCCGGAACACGAACGACGTCGTCTGGTAGATCGGTGTCGCCCGGGCCCCGGTCGTCGGGTCGGGCACCGCCCCGGCGTGGATCTGCTTGGTCTCGAACGACCAGGCCGAGGTGTCGGGCCCGGCGGGCGGCTCGTCGGGGGTGTGGCCGGCGGTGACGGAGTCGATGGGGTGGCTCATGGTGGTACTCCCTTGCGCGAAGGCGGCGGAGTCGCCCCGTGGTGCGGCGGAACGGGACGCGTGAGAACCACAGGGCGGTCAGGCACGCCCGGAACGCGGGCGGCGGACGTCCCTGTGCGGGGGAGGGGGAACTGGCCGAGGACCGGAGCGCGGACTCAGCTCGCGGTCGGACAACACGTGGTGGTGACACGCCCGTAGTCAACGTGGCGGCGGGTCACGAGCACGGTCATGGAGCCAGACAACCACATGAGGGCGGGCGCGCACCAGCGCCCCGCGGCCATCGCCGTGGACCCGGCGTGCGGCGGTACTGCCGCGGGACGCGCCGGTGCCGCCGCTCCCGCAGGGGGAACAGGGCCCGGAGCCACTGGCGAAGGCGGCCTCCCGGACGGATTCCGGGAGGCCGCCTGGTACGCGGTCGCCGCTCGCCGGCGGACGCGGGTTTCGCCGGCGGACGTGGGCTTCGCCGGCGGACGCGGCTTCGCTAACGGACGTCGACGTAGTCCTCGGTCCCGTGGTCCGCGTAGTGGGTCGGGGCCGTGTCCGTGTACCGCATCTGCCAGGTGCCGTCCTGCTGCGCGGTGAACTTCTTGCTGAACGTGCCGTCGCTCCGCGTCTTGGTGCCGCCCAGCTCCTTCCACGCGGAACCGGCCGCCTTGGCCTTGAACCAGACGCGGATCCGCTGCCCGGCGTACGGCCGCCAGGTGGAGCCCGGCTTGTGCATCAGGCCGCCCTTGGCGGTGAGCGTCGCGCCCTTGCGCACGCCCTCGGGCGAGACGCCGTCGTTCCAGATCTTCGTGTACGCGCGCCCCAGCTTGACGCTCGTACCGTCCACGCCCGCGTGGACGAGGCGCAGCCGCCACTGGGCGCCCGAGTCCGCCTTCTTCGGCGAGGACGCCGTGAAGGAGGCTCCGTACGCGGCGTCGAAGGTGCCGGTGCTCGTCCAGGACCCGCCCGCGGGGCGGTGGTCGATGGAGATCTCCGCCTTGGTGCCCGCCGGGTACGAGCCCTCCGTGACGCCGAGCTTGCCGGTGAAGGTGACCTTGCGGTACTTGTCCACCTTGCCCTCGACGTTCGACAGCTTGCTCGTCCGGGAGGGCCTGGCCACCGTGAAGGAGTGCGGTTCCGGCGCGGTGAACCAGTTCGACTCGGTCGGCCGGATACTTACCTGCCCGCCCTGCCTGACGGTGTAGCCCGTGGTCAGGATGCCGTCCTGGCCGGTCCGCGCGATGGTGCCGGCGCCGGGGCCGGTGCCGATCCGCACCTCCGCGGCGAGGGGCTTCTCGGTGCCGTCGTCCGCGACGCGGGTGAGCTTGCCCCGGACGGGGATCTCACTGCCGTACGGGGCGGTGACCGTGCCCGTGGGGGCGTCCACCTCGAACTTGAGTTCCTGCTTGCGGAAGGGAAGGCTCAGCGACTCGTACTGCTCGTCGACCATGTACTCGAACGTGGTGGCGGCGGGGCTGTTCTCGTCGTGGTACGCGGTGGTGGTGAAACGCCCCGCGTCGTTCGTCCACACCCATCCCTCGTCTCGGGTCTCCCGGGCGCGGTAGTAGAGGCCCACCCCGGTGAACGGCTTCACCTCGTGGGTGTGCGGGTCCTCGGCCACCAGGGATCCGGACACCTTGACGGTGCGGTTGTCGTAGGAGGCCCACGGGTGGTCGCTGCTGAGGGTCAGCCTGGGGTTGAGGCCGTAGTTGAGGTGGCCGGTCGCCCGCTGGACGACCTCGTCCGGCTGTCCTTCCCTGGCCACGACGTCGATCACGTAGGAGCCCATGGCGGGCAGGGTGACGGGCTCGGACCGGAAGACGTCCTCGTAGCAGTCGCTCGTGGCGGGGCACTTGTCGGTGCCTACGAGGCGGACGTCGGCCAGGACCTCGGACTTGTTCTTCTCGTGGATCCTGAGCGTGACGTCCTCCGGGCGGAAAGCGGAGGACATGTGCTCGTAGGAGGCGTAGATCGTGCCGCCCTCCTGCACCGTCTCCGTCCGGCCGCGGGAGTCGCCGCCGCCCGCGTGCGCCGCGGGCACGGCGATCAGCGTGGCAGAGGAGGCCACGAGGGTCGTGGTCAGCGCTGCCGTGAACTTCTTCAAAGCTCCCCCATCGGGTGTTGCCGGTGTGTCGCGCGTTCGACCCGTGGAGCAGGCGAATGGTTGTACGGACAACTACCGCATATGCCTCCGTGGTGACCGGGTGCCGACGCCGGCGATGCCCGGGGGAGGGCCGGCCGATGCCTTAATCGTGTTGACCGCCCCCGGCAGGCAGTGCTGGAGTCGACGCGTGGACAGCATCCCCGCCAACCGGCGGTTCTGGAACCGGATCAGCAGCGCCTACCAGCACGAACACGACCCGCAGATCGGCGCCGCACCCCGGCTGTGGGGCATGTACTCCATCCCCGACGCGCACCTGCACGCCCTCGGCGACGTCACCGGCAAGCGCGTCCTCGAACTCGGCTGCGGCGCCGGCCAGTGGTCCAGGGCGCTCGCCGCCGAGGGCGCCACCGTGGTCGGGCTCGACCTGTCCGAAGCCCAACTCGCGGCGGCGGCCCGCGCGATGGGAACGGACCGCTACCCGCTGGTGCAGGGCGCCGCCGAGCGGCTCCCCTTCGCCGACGACAGCTTCGACCTGGTGTTCTGCGACTTCGGCGGGCTGAGCTGGGCGCCCCCGCACCTGGCCGTCCCGCAGGCCGCCCGCGTCCTGCGCCGAGGCGGGCGCCTGGTGTTCAACGTCGCCAGCCCCTGGTTCGAAGCGTGCTACGACGAAGCCGCCGGCCGCGTGACCACGACGCTGCGGCAGGACTACTTCGGTCTGGACACCATCGCCGAGGGCGACGGCGCGACCAGCTACCAACTCACCTACGGCGACTGGGTCAGGGTCCTGCGCGGCGCGGGCCTCGTCATCGACGACCTCATCGAGCCGCGCCCCGACCGCGGAACACCCAACGGCTACAACGCAACCGACCCACCCGACTGGGCACACCGCTGGCCGGCGGAACTGCTCTGGGTGACACACAAACCGTAACCCCCACCGCCGCGCCGGGAGGTGCGGACACCCCTCGCCGCGCAGGCCACCTGAGTACGCGTACTCACGTCGAGCTGGTCGCCGCACCCATCCGCCGTGCCGCCACGCCTTCCTAGGGTGCCCGTATGCCGGAAGACACCGCGCCCGGCCCTGCGCCCGCCCCTGACACGCCCGAGCCCGGGGACTCCTCCCGCCCCCTCGGCGCTTGGGGGTGTGGCGGCGTCACGCTCGTCGGCTTGCTCCTTGTCGTCGGCACGCTCGCATGGGGCTCATGGGCGTCGACGGACTTCCCCCGCGTCGCACCCGAGGAGATGGCGGACCGTGCCCTCCAGCGGTCCCAGGAGGCCTACACCGTCATGGGCTTCAAGCGCACCATAGAACCCGGGGTCAAGGACACCGGCGTCAGCACGCAGAACACGCTCGGCACCGCCTTCTGCTACGACGGCGGCCTGCTGGGGCTCGAGGACGACATCGTCGACGGCGCCTACTCGATGAGTCACACGTGGGCGCTCGACCACGTGCCGGCGAGCCAGGCGGTCCCTGGCCTGCGCCGCCTGCACCGGTTCCTCAGGGACGAGGGCTGGAGCGTCACGTCCTACCGCGAAGGCGAGCGGGGCGGGTCCTGGGACCTGTTCGTCCAGCGGGACGACGGCGACGAGCGCATGTCCTTCACCTGGTACCCGGACCGCGAGTACTTCACCGGCGGCGCCACCGTGCCCTGCGCCCGTGACCCGGAGTGGAAGGACGGCGACGCCGGGCCTGCCGGGGGAGACCGGAGACCGCCCGCCTTCGGGCCCGCGCGGCGGGACTAGGGCCCGTCGCTTCCCTGGCCCCGCAGCCGCACGCCGAACGCGCGTCGGGCAGAGGTCTTGACAACTCGATTGGTCTGGACCAACTATGCGCGGAGTGGCGGTGGCCACCGTCGTCGCCCGTGTGCTCCACCTCTTCCCCCCAGGAGGCCCCCCGTGAGCCGTGTACGTCAGGACAGACCCGGCGTCCGCCGGAGGATCGGCGCGGCGACGGCCGTCGGCGCGGCCGCCGCGCTCGCCGTCACCGCGCTCGCCGTGCCCGCGCAGCCGGCGGACACCGGCGCGGCCGGTGCCCAGACCGTGAGCACCAGAGCGGCCGGTGCCGCGGCGGCGGACGTCAACGTCGCCAAGAACGCCGGGTTCGAGGCGGACCTGAGCAACTGGACCTGCGCCGCGAACAGCGGTGCCGCCGTCACGTCCCCTGTGCACGGCGGCGCGAAGGCGCTCAAGGCCACCCCGTCCGGCCAGGGCACCGCCGAGTGCTCCCAGATCGTCGCGGTGAAGCCGAACTCGACGTACAAGCTGAGCAGTTGGGTGCAGGGCAGCTACGCCTACCTCGGCGCCCGCGGCACCGGCACCACGGACGTGTCGACCTGGACGCCGGGCACCTCGTCCTGGCAGCAGCTCTCCACCAGCTTCACCACCGGCGCGAACACCACCTCGGTCACCGTGTACACACACGGCTGGTACGGGCAGAGCGCCTACTACGTGGACGACGTGAGCGTCTTCGGACCCGACGGGGGCGGCGGCCCGGACCCGGTCGAGATACCCCCCGTCCCGGCCGGCCTCGCGGCGGGCACGACGACGCCCACGTCGGTGGAGCTGTCCTGGACGCCGTCGTCCACGGCGACGGGGTACACCGTCTACCGCGACGGCACGAAGGTCGCCTCGGCCAGTGGCGCCTCGGCGACCGTCACCGGCCTCTCGCCGGAGACCACGTACAGCTTCCAGGTGAGCGCCTCGAACGCGGCGGGCGAGTCGGCGAAGTCGTCGCCGGTGTCCGTACGCACCCCCAAGGGCGACGGCGGCGGCGACGGCACCGTGCCCCGGCACGCGCTGACCGGCTACTGGCAGAACTTCGACAACGGCGCGACCGTGCAGAAGCTGCGGGACGTGTCCTCGCAGTACGACATCATCGCCGTGTCGTTCGCCGACGCCACCCCCACTCCGGGCCAGATCACCTTCAACCTGGACCCGGCCGTCGGCTACGCCTCCACCGCCGACTTCAAGGCGGACATCGCCGCGAAGAAGGCCGCGGGCAAGTCCGTGATCCTCTCCGTCGGCGGCGAGAAGGGCACCATCTCCGTCAACAGCGACGCCTCCGCGACCGCGTTCGCCAACAGCGCCTACGCGCTGATGCAGGAGTACGGGTTCAACGGCGTCGACATCGACCTGGAGAACGGCATCAACCCCACCTACATGACGAAGGCGCTGCGCCAGCTCTCCGCGAAGGCGGGCCCGAAGATGGTGCTCACGATGGCGCCGCAGACCATCGACATGCAGTCCACCTCCGGTGGGTACTTCCAGACGGCGCTGAACGTGAAGGACATCCTCACGGTCGTCAACATGCAGTACTACAACAGCGGTTCGATGCTCGGCTGCGACGGCAAGGTCTACAGCCAGGGCAGCGTGGACTTCCTGACCGCGCTCGCCTGCATCCAGCTGGAGGGCGGCCTCGACCCGTCACAGGTCGGGATCGGCGTCCCGGCGTCGACACGCGGCGCGGGCAGCGGCTACGTGGCCCCGTCGGTCGTCAACAACGCCCTCGACTGCCTGACCCGCGGCACCGGCTGCGGCTCCTTCAAGCCGTCGAAGACGTACCCGTCGCTGCGCGGTGCCATGACGTGGTCAACGAACTGGGACGCGACGGCGGGCCACGTGTGGTCGAACGCCGTCGGACCGAAGGTGCACAGCCTTCCGTAGCGAACGAACGCCCCGGAGGGGCGGACGGGCCGTTTCCGGTTCGTCCGCCCCTCCGGGCACGTGAACACGGGGCCGGGGGCCGCGCGGGCGTCAGCGCTCGCGCACCCGCACCACCCTCAGGCCCGGCGCCTCGCGGATGTCCTTCTCGCAGAACCGCGAGGTCACCCAGCGCTCGGCGGAGAACAGGCGGGTCTGGTCCGCGTGGTGCGGCGATCCCGGGTCCGAGGACTGCGAGTACGTGAGGAGGGTACGGGCCCGCGGGCAGGGGGAGGCGTCCCAGCCGACGGCCTGGATGTGGCTGGAGCCGTGCCTGACCTCGGTGTAGCCGCCGGCCCGCGGCTGCCACGTGGCCTCGATCATGTTCCACACGCCGAGCGTGTTGGGGCCGCCGTGGACGGGCAGCCGCTCGCCCCCGCGCACCAGGAACTGGTGGTCGCCGAGGCGGGCGTCCAGCGGGATGCCCGCCGCGCGCAGCTCCGCCACGGCGTCCGCGAGCGCGGTGGCGAACCCCGGCGCGCCGGTGTTCAGCGTGTGCGGCGTGCGGACCGGGTCGGCGGCGCTGAACGGCACCTTCCACCGGTGCGCGCCCGGCACCTTCGCGGTGAACGCGCGCCAGAACCGGTCGAAGAGCAGCGCCCCCCGCGAGCCCGTGTCCATCGTGCGGTCCCACCGCTCGATCACGCCGCAGGCCTCGCGCACGTCGACCGGCCTGCCGTCACTGCCCGGCGCCGAGCCCGCGGGCAGCGCCGCGCAGGCCCGCGCGGCGTCGGCGGCGGCCAGGTGCCCCGCGGGCACGCGGTTCGCGAACTGCTGCCGCTGGAGGTCCGCCACCGTCAGCCCGCCCCTGCGCGCCATCGCGGACACGTCCTCGACGGCCCCGCGGGTGCGCAGCGAGCGCTCGGTGCCGACGGTGCCGAAGATCCGCTCGTACCCGGTGAGCGGCCGGTCGGCGTTGGCGAGCCACGGGCTGTCGTTGGAGTTCTCCGCGTACGGCGCGTCCGTGAGCGTGGGCATCCGCGACGGGCCGAAGACACCGGGCTGGAGTGCGTCCTTGTCCGTGCCGAGCGCGCACGCGCGCCGCGCGCCGTCGAGGACGGCCACGCCGGACGCCGGGTACGTCTGCCTGCCCAGCGGTGTCGAACAGCGCGCCGCGAGGCCGTCGGTGACGCGCGGCAGGACCTGCGACTGGGTGTACAGGGTGTGCCCGTGGCGGTCGGCGGCGACCGTGTTGACCCAGGGCAGGCCCTGCCGCTCCCGCAGCGCGCGCAGCACGTCCCGGGTGGAACGGGCCGTGGCGAAGCGCAGGTCGACGTCGGCGGTGCGCAGCTGCGCCGCGTTGGGGTCGTTCAGGGCGTACGCCGTACGCGTCGTCCAGGGGAGCGCGAGCTGCGAGCCGAGCGAGGTGACGACCGGGCCGTAGCGGGTCCACCACTGGGTGCGGGTCACCGGGGCGCCGCCCCGCACCGGCACGGTCACCGTGCGCCGCGTCATCCGCTCCCGCTCGCCGTCGACGAGGTACGCGGTCGGGTCGGCGGGGTCGAGCGTCAGCTCGTGCAGGGTGAAGGGGACGCCGGTGGACACGGTGTGGCTCCACGCCACGTGGCGGGTGAAGCCGACGTTGATGACGGGGGTGCCGAGCAGCGCGGCGCCCGAGACGTTCAGCTCGCCCGGGATGGTCTGCTGCGACTGCCAGAAGCGGCGGCTGCCCTGCCAGGGGTAGTGCGGGTTGCCGAGCAGCAGCCCGCGGCCGGACGCGGTGGTCCGCCCGCTGAACGCCACCGCGTTCGAGCCCATGTCGGCGCCGTCCGCCCCGGCGGCGAGCAGCCGGCGCGCCGCCTGTGCGGCCTGCCGCGGGTCGGGCGCGCGGCGCGTGTCCGCGGCGGCCGGGGGGCGGGCTCCGGTGATGCCGTCCGAGAAGCGTCCCTGCCCGCCGAGGACCGACACCGCGTAGGCGAGGCGGGCCACGTCCAGCGCGGACACCGGCCGTACCCAGTCGGCCTTCGCGCAGGCCGGATCGGTGACCCGGTGCTGCCGCAGCCACGCGTTGTACCCCGCGGCGTAGCCCCGCGTCAGCTCCTTGAGGGTGCGGCTCGGACCGCGCGGCGCGGGCTGCCGCAGGAGCTTCTCCACGGTGCCCGCCTGCCGTACACCCCGGAAGTACAGGTCGCTGGAGAGGTTCGTGGCCGCCGACGACAGGTCGCCGCCCGGGTCGCCGTCCGGCCCGAAGTGGCGCGAGCGCTCCCCGCGGACGGTGACGAAGCCCCGCGCGAGCACGCACACCTGGTCGGCGGCCTGCGCCCAGCCGGTGCCGAAGCCGAGGTTCGCGTGGTCCTTGGCGAGGATGTGCGGGACGCCGTACTCGGTGTAGCGGATCGTGGCCGAAAGCCCACCGCCCGACGGCCGCTCACCCCGCTCCGGCGCGGCCGCAGCGATGGGCGGAAGCAGTGCGGGAACTGTCAACAACGCCGTGCCGACCGCCACGGCGGTTCTGGTACGCAAGCGCATCGTGCCTCCCAACTGACATGAGGGAAGGGTTTGTTGGAGCGTACAAGTGCCGGGCGGGAGTGTCTGGAGGGACGAGCGGGGAAGTGACCGAAAGCAGCACCCCGAAGGGGCACGGGAAACTGCGCGACCGGCCACGACGGCTCCGCAGCCTGTGACGCGAGGGCCCGGGCGTGGTGGCGCCCCGTTGGGGGCGCGGGGAACTGCGCGACCAGCCACGACGGCTCCGCACCCTGCGACACGACCGGAGGAGGCACACACCGAGGGACGAAGGCCTGGGCAAGACGCGGGCCCGGCGGCACCGGAGGGAGGGCCCCGCCGCGGCGCGGCCCGGGCGGGCGGCGCGGCCCGCGCCGGGGTCGAGGGACGCTCAAGGTGCAGGAGAGGGCGGCTGCGCAGGGGAGGCCGACCACCGCAGGTGTCTTGACCCCCGCCCCAGGCCCCCGCAGGATCACGCCATGGCAGATGTCCGCAGCAGCACAGTCGACGGAGTCCTGCGGCGCAGCGCACGCCGCACCCCGGACCGCACCGCCGTACGCTACGGCGACCGCGCGTGGACGTACGCCGAACTCGACGACGCCGTCTCGCGGGCGGCCCGCGTGCTGCGGGAGAGCGGTCTCGCCCCGGGCGACCGCGTCGGCGCGTACGCCCACAACTCCGACGCCTACCTCATCGGCTTCCTCGCCTGCTCCCGCGCGGGCCTCGTCCACGTGCCGGTCAACCAGAACCTCACCGGCGACGACCTGGCCTACATCGTCCGGCAGTCCGGCAGCGGGCTCGTCCTCGCCGACCCCGGCCTCGCGCCCCGCCTGCCGGACGGCACTCGCGTGCTGCCCCTGCGCGACACGGCCGACTCCCTGCTCACCCGGCTCGCCACCGCCCCGCCGTACGACGGTGAGGGGCCCGCCACGCACGACCTCGCGCAGCTCCTGTACACCTCGGGCACCACGGCGCTGCCGCGCGGCGCGATGATGAGCCACAGCGCCCTGGTCCACGAGTACGTCAGCGCCGTCCACGCGCTGGACCTGGAGGACACCGACCGGCCGCTGCACTCGCTGCCGCTGTACCACTCCGCGCAGATGCACGTGTTCCTGCTGCCGTACCTGGCGGTGGGCGCCGAGAACACGATCCTCGACGCGCCCGACGCCACGCGGATCCTCGACCTCGTGGCGGCGGGCCGCGCCGACAGCCTGTTCGCGCCGCCCACCGTGTGGATCGGCCTCTCCCAGCACCCGGAGTTCGCCACCCGCGACCTGAGCGCGCTGCGCAAGGCCTACTACGGCGCGTCGATCATGCCGGTGCCGGTCCTGGAGAAGCTGCGGGCCCGGCTGCCGGGACTCGCCTTCTACAACTGCTTCGGCCAGAGCGAGATCGGCCCGCTCGCCACGGTCCTCGGCCCCGGCGAGCACGAGGGCCGGATGGACTCCTGCGGGCGGCCCGTGCTGTTCGTGGAGGCGAAGGTCGTCGACGACTCCGGCAAGGAGGTGCCCGACGGCACGCGGGGCGAAGTCGTCTACCGTTCCCCGCAGTTGTGCGAGGGCTACTGGGACAAGCCGGAGGAGACCGCGGAGGCGTTCCGCGGCGGCTGGTTCCACTCCGGCGACCTCGCCGTGCGCGACGCCGAGGGCTACTTCACCGTCGTCGACCGGGTGAAGGACGTCATCAACTCCGGCGGCGTGCTGGTCGCCTCGCGCCAGGTCGAGGACGCCCTCTACACCCACCCCGGGGTCGCCGAGGCGGCGGTGATCGGCCTGCCCGACCCCCGCTGGATCGAGGCCGTCACCGCCGTGGTGGTCCGCGGTGCGGCGGCCCCGGACGTCACCGAGGCCGACCTCATCGCCCACGCCCGCGCGCGCCTGGCCTCCTTCAAGGCCCCCAAACGCGTCCTGTTCGTCGACGAACTGCCCCGCAACGCCAGCGGCAAGATCCTCAAGCGGGAGCTGCGGGACCGGTATGCGGACGCCTGACGCCCGCACGCGCCCCTTGACGCCCTCCCTGCCCGGCCCTCACCTCGCCCCGCCCACGTCCCTGTGACCTCCGCCCCCGCCCCCGTCCGCGTGCCCCTCGCCGACGGCCGGCGCCTGTACTGCCGCGACCACGGCGGCCCCGGTCCGGCCCTGCTCGCCCTGCACGGCCACTTCGCCGACGGCCGGACGTTCGCGCCCCTGGCGCGGGCCCTCGCCGGGCGGTACCGCGTCCTCGCCCTGGACCAGCGCGGCCACGGCCGCTCGGACCGGGCCGCGGACTACTCCCGGCGCGGCTACGTCGACGACGCCGCGGCGGCCCTGCGCCACCTCGGGCTGACGGAGGCCGTCGTACTCGGCCACTCGCTCGGCGGCGTCAACGCCTACCAACTGGCCGCCCGGCACCCGTCCCTCGTCCGCGCCCTCGTCGTCGAGGACATCGGCGCCGCGCCGGACGGGGACCTGTCCTTCTGCCTGGACTGGCCCCGGCGCGCGCCCACCCGGGCCGCGCTGCTGCGCGCGCTCGGCGCGTCGGCCCCCCACGTGTCCGGCGCGGTGCGCGCGTACGCCGACGGCTGGGGACTCGCCTTCCACCCCGCGGACATGGCCGCCTCGCAGCGGGCGCTCAACGGCGACCACTGGCGCGACTGGCTCGGCAGCACCTGCCCGGCGCTGCTCGTGCGGGGGCGCCGCAGCCGCGTCCTCACCGCCGGGCAGGCGCGGGCCATGGCCGGGCGGCGGCCGGGGACCCGTCTTGTGGAGCTGGACACCGGGCACACCGTCCACGAGACCGACCCGGAAGGCTTCGCCGCGGCCGTCCTGGCCTTCCTGGCGCAGCGGTGACCCAAGGCCCGGGACGGCTCAGGCCGGGCCGTTCCGGAGGTCCACGATGCGCTTGATCTTGCCGACGGACCGCTCCAGGGTCTCCGGTGCCACGACCTCGGCCGTGACGGAGACGCCGATGCTGTCCTTGACCGCGCACTCGATCTCCCGGGCCGCGGTGACGCGGCGGCCCGGCGGCGTGTCCGGGCGGGACTCGACGCGCACCGTGAGGGCGTCCATGCGCCCCTGGCGGGTGAGCCGGAGCTGGAAGTGCGGGGCCAGGCCCGGCGTGCGCAGGACGATCTCCTCGATCTGCGTGGGGAAGAGGTTCACCCCGCGCAGGATCACCATGTCGTCGCAGCGGCCCGTGACCTTCTCCATGCGGCGGAAGACCCGGGCCGTGCCGGGCAGCAGGCGCGTCAGGTCGCGGGTGCGGTAGCGGATGACGGGCATGGCCTCCTTGGTGAGGGAGGTCAGGACCAGCTCGCCGAGCTCGCCGTCGGGCAGCACCTCCCCGGTGACGGGGTCCACCACCTCGGGGTAGAAGTGGTCCTCCCAGATGTGCAGGCCGTCCTTGGTCTCCACGCACTCCTGCGCGACGCCGGGGCCGATCACCTCCGAGAGGCCGTAGATGTCGACGGCGTCGATCGCGAACCGCTCCTCGATCTCGTGCCGCATCTCCTCCGTCCACGGCTCCGCGCCGAAGATCCCCACCTGGAGCGAGGTGGTGCGCGGATCGATGCCCTGCCGCTCGAACTCCTCCAGGAGCGTCAGCATGTACGAGGGCGTCACCATGACGATCTCGGGGCGCAGGTCCAGGATGAGCTGCACCTGGCGCGCGGTCATGCCGCCGGAGGCGGGGATCACCGTGCAGCCGAGCCGCTCCGCGCCGTAGTGCGCGCCGAGCCCGCCCGTGAACAGGCCGTACCCGTACGCGATATGGATCTTGTGCCCGGGCCGCCCGCCCGCCGCCCGGATCGAGCGGGCGACGACGTCCGCCCACATCGACAGGTCCTGCTCGGTGTAGCCGACGACGGTGGGGCGGCCGGTGGTGCCGCTGGAGGCGTGCAGCCGCCGCAGCTCCGACTGCTCCACGGCGAACATCCCGAAGGGGTAGTTGGCCCGCAGGTCCGCCTTCGTCGTGAACGGGAAGCGGGCCAGGTCGGCGAGCGTATGGCAGTCGTCGGGGCCGAGCCCCGTCGCGTCGAACGCGGCCCGGTAGAAGGGAACGTTCTCGTACGCGTGCAGCAACGTGTCCTGGAGGCGCTCGAGCTGCAGTGCTGCGAGTTCCTCCCGACCGAGCCGCTCCGCGGCGTCCAGGAGTGCCGGTGTACGCGCCATGGGCGGATACCCCCCGTCCGAGCCGGGCGGCCGAGCAATCGGCCGATCTTGTGTCCGGGTCAGTGATGCAATGTTTCATGGCTTGTGGCAAGGGTCTCGTACCAGGTGCCGTGGCCGCAGCCACGGCCCCCTCACGACGGGCCGGACCCTACGGTTTCCGGGCGGGCCCCGACGGACCGGACCCTACGGTTTGCGGGCGACCGCGCCGTACATGGCGATGTCCGCGTCCTTGATGTCCTCGACGGCCTCGCCGTTCCCGCCGTCCTTGCTGCTGCTGCGCGCCATTCCACTCCCCGTCGCGTCCGGGCGCCACTTGTGGACCTGGACGATTCCGGGCTCGACCAGGTCGAGACCCTCGAAGAACCGCCCGGCCTCGGCGTGCGTGCGCAGCCGCATGGGCATGTCCCGGGCCGCGTACTCACGCGCGACCCGCGCCACCTCGTCCGGCGCGAAGTCGGCGGTGCCGATGGACATCGCCAGGTAGCTGCCCGACGGCAGTGGCTCGAGGAGCCGGCTGACGATGCCGGGAGCGTCGTGCTCGTCGAGGAGGAAGTGCACGATCGCGATGACGGTGAGGGCCACCGGCTTGCCGAGGTCCAGGGTCCCGCGCAGCTCCGGGGCGCCCAGGATGGTGTCCGGGTCGAGCATGTCGGCCTCGATGTACGAGGTCATGCCCTGCGGGGTGCTGGCGAGCAGGCCCTGGGACAGGGTGAGCACGATCGGGTCGTTGTCCACGTAGACGACCCGCGAGTCGGGGGCGACCGACTGGGCGATCTCGTGCAGGTTCGGCGACGTCGGGATGCCGGTGCCGATGTCCAGGAACTGCCGTATCCCCGCCTCCCGCGCGAGGTACCGGACGGCGCGGTTCATGAAGTCGCGGTTGGCCCGCATGTGGATCGGCAGCGCGGGCCACTCCTGCGCCATCGCGTCCCCGGCCTCCTTGTCCGCCGGGTAGTAGTCCTTGCCGCCGAGGATGTAGTCGTAGATGCGCGCGGAGTGCGCGTTCTCGGTGTCGATCCGGTCGGCCGGCCATCCGTCGTCGTGGGACACGGCTCCTCCTGTCAGGTCGTCGGCTTGCGTTTCGGTGGACCGTTCCGGTCACGGCCGCGCCCTGCGCGGAACGGTCGGGCCCCGGGCCCCGCGGCCCGGGGCCGTGGCTAACAGAGGAAGTCCGCGTCCCCCGCCTTCACACCCGCGAGGAAAAGGGCCATCTCGCCGCGGGTGAGGATCAGCGCGGGGCCGCCGGGGTCGGTCGACTGGCGCAGCGCGATCCGCCCGTCACGCAGCTTCTTCACTTCGACGCAGGCGCCGCCCGCGTCGTCGCTCCACGGCTTGCGCCAGCCGCGCGCGCCGAGGTCCGGCGAGGGCATGCCGTTGCGTATCGGGTGGTTCACTCACAGCTCCTTGCGAATCGCGCCGAGCAGCGCCTCGGTCTTCCTGACGGGCGCCGCCTGGGCGCCGAGACGGTCCAGTGCCTCGCGGTAGACCACGACGTCGTCGCCCTTGTCCAGGTAGACGGCCCCGACCAGGCCGTTGAGGTAGACGATGTCCGGCAGCTCGGGGGCGCGGAACCGGAAGATGTGGAACGCCCCGGCCCGCATGGCCGGATGCGGCCCGTTCCTGAACGGCATGATCTGCACGGTCACATGGGGCAGCGAGGTGACGGCGATCAGATGGTCGATCTGGGCCCGCATCACGGCGGGCCCGCCCACCGGCCACCGCAGGACGGTCTCGTCCATCACGACCCACAGGTGCGGGGGAGAGGCGCGGCTCAGCAGCTCCTGGCGCTGCATGCGCAGGGCGACCCGGCGCTCCGTGGCGTCGGCCGGCGCGTGCGGGTTCCCGGCGGTGAGCAGGGCGCGGGCGTAGTCCTCCGTCTGCAGCAGGCCGTGCACGAACTGCGCCTCGTACGCCCGGATCTGGTGCGCCGCCTGCTCCAGGGACAGGTACGCCGCGAACCAGTCCGGCATCACGTCACGGTACGTGTGCCACCAGCCGCGCTTGTTCGCCTCGCGCGCCGACTGCAGGAAGGTGTCGATCTCATGCTGGTCCGTGACGCCGTACGTGCGCAGGAGCTTCTCGACGTCGGGCAGGCGCAGGCGGGCCACCTTGGCCGCCTCCAGGCGGCGGATGGTCGAGTGGCTGACGCCGATCGCCTCGCCCGCCTGCTCGTACGTCAGGCCCGCACGCGTGCGCAGCTCCTCGAGCTGTTTGCCGAGGATCATGCGCAGGACCGAGGGAGCCCCGCCCCACGCGGTGTCCGCTGTCACGCCCCACCTCCCCGCACCCGTACCACGTCCACGCCCGCACCGGGGCCTGCCTCGATCGCAGTCTGTCACGATCATCGGCTGTTGGGAGCAGCATGCGCCTGTCGAGTTGAAATTTTCAACTGGGCTGTTGCAGTGCGCTCTTCACAGGTGTCACAGTGGGAACACGGTGATCGTGACGAACGGCTGGCCGACGGCACGGAGTTGACAGACCGTCATGGCGAGGCGCGGGCCCCTGCAAGGGCCGTGGCCGTGACGCGCCGTGAGCCGCGGTGCATGACCGGCACCGGCGGTGTGGTGACGGCAGACGAAAGGCGACCCACGTGGTTTCCCCCACCCACCCCACGCCTTCGGATCTCGCACGCGGAGCCCTGTCCGCGCACCGGGCGACCGTGTTCCGTTTACCGGCCGTCGCCGCGTCGGTACGCGCGGCCCGCGGGCACGTACGGGACCGGATGGCCGCGTGGGACATCGATCCCGAGGTGGGCGACGACGCGACGCTCGTGGTCTCCGAACTCGTCACCAACGCGGTCGCGCACGCCCTCGGCGACCAGGTCCTGGGCCGCGTGCGCGTGACCGGCCACCGGCTCCGGATCGAGGTCGAGGACCAGGCCTGCGGGCGCACGGTCCCCGTCTGCCGCGCGCCGGACCCCGCCCGCGAGAGCGGCCGCGGCCTCGCCCTGGTCGCCGCGCTGGCGCTCGACTGGGGCGTGACCCCCGCCCACGACGGCTCCGGCCACGTCGTCTGGGCGGAACTCCCGCTCACCGCACCGGAGAAGCAGCCCTGACCCCCTCAGGCACCGGGGGCGTGGCCACCGCCCCGCCGCCCCCGCTGTGCCGCCTGAGGGGGTCCCCCTCCGAACGCCGCAGGTCGGCGCCCGCTTAGGGTGCTGACGTCGGTCGCCTCCCGGAGCGAGGGGGCCGGGGGAGGGGAACGATGCACGAGGCGACAGACGCGTTCCGGCCGTTGCAGGCGGACGATCCGCCCGTCGTGGCCGGTTACCGCCTCGCCGCCCGGCTCGGCGCCGGCGGCATGGGACGGGTGTACCTGTCGCACACGCGCGGCGGCAGGCCGGTGGCCATCAAGGTGGTGCGGCCGGAGCTGGCCGACGACCCGGGCTTCCGGCGGCGGTTCCGCCGGGAGGTGGAGGCGGCCAGGCGGGTGCGGGGCGCCTACACCGCCGAGCTGGTCGACGCCGACGCGGACGGCACGCCACCGTGGCTGACCACCCTCTACGTGCCCGGCCCCTCCCTGACGCAGGCCGTGGCGCGGCGCGGACCGCTGCCGGTGCCCGCGGTCCTCTGGCTGATGGCGGGGGTGGCCGAGGCGCTGGAGGCCATCCACGGCGCGGGCATCGTGCACCGGGACCTCAAGCCGTCGAACGTGCTGCTCGCCGCCGACGGGCCGCGCGTCATCGACTTCGGCATCTCGCTGGCCGCCGAGTTCAGCTCGTACACCGCCACCGGCTCCGCCGTCGGCACGCCCCAGTTCATGGCGCCCGAGCAGGCGTCCGGGGGCGAGGTCACGGCGGCGACGGACATCTTCGCGCTGGGGCAGACGGCGGCCTTCGCGGCGCTCGGCGAACCGCTGTACGGGGAGGGCTCCGCGGTCGGCGTGCTGTACCGGATCGTGCACGACGCGCCCGACCTGTCCCGGCTGCCCGCGCCGCTGCGGCCGCTGATCGCCCGGTGCCTCGCCGCCGCTCCGACGGAGCGGGCCACCCCGGCGGAGGTCGTCGCGTGGTGCCGCCAGGAGCTGGGACGCGACGCCGACGCGGGCGCGGGACCAGCCGTCTGGCGGGACGTCATGGGCCCGGAAGTCGCCGTTCCGGGGCCGCTCCCCGAGCCCTCCGCGGCGCCCACGGCGCTGTGGCCCACCCGGCCCGCCGCCGCGGACCAGGACGGAGGCCGGGCGCGGCGACGGCGTACCACGCTCGTCGCGACCGCGGCCGTGACGGCCGGGCTGCTGGTGCTCGGCGGCCTGACCTGGCGCGTCATGGAGGCGGACGGGGCGCGCGAGCGGCGCGCGGCCACCTCCCCGACCGCGGGGACCGGCACCTCCGGCCCGGAGGCGTCCGGCGGCACGGGGGCCGCGGGTGGGGCGGCGCCGACGGCGGCGGCCGAGCGCGAACAGGGGGAAGGGGCCCGCGGGTCCGGTGGGCCGGACCCGGCCACGGACGGCTCCGGGAAGCCGCGGCCCCTCCCGTACCCCCAGGTGTGGCTGGACGCGAAGAAGTCCGTGAGCTTCGACGAGCCGGTCCAACGCAAGGACCGCAAGGGGGACATCCGCTTCGACTGCGAGGGCGACAACTGCTACCTGGACAGCCGCACCAGCCTGATCACCATGCTGTACAGCAAGCCCGGCGCCGACCTCGAAGCCTGCCGGATCGCGCTCGACGGCGCCGACAGCCGCAGGCTGCCGCTGGCCGGGGTGGCCGCCGGCAGCGAGATCTGTGTCAAGCACCCCTCGGGGGACATCGCGCTGCTCGTGGTCCAGGTGAAGTCGACGGCGCTGCCGCGCGGCGGGTTCAGCTTCCTGACGGCGGACATGACGATCTGGCGAAAGCCTTAGAGCCCGCCCGTCCGCCCGTCCGCCCGTCCACCTGCCTGCCTGCCCGCCCGCTCGTCCGCCCGGGTCGGCGTGCTGCTGCGCCTCGGGGCGCACGCCGACCGGCCCCGCGCCTTCTTCCGCGACCCGTGGAACGTCTTCGACCTGGCCGTGGCCCTGTGCGCCTTCCTGCCGTTCGCGCGGGAGAACACCACCGTGCTGCGGCTGCTGCGCCTGGCGCGTGTGCTGCGCACCGCCCGCTTCCTGCCCCAACTGCGCATCGTGCTGGTCGCGGTGGGCCGCAGCCTGCCCGGCACGGTGAGCTTCCTGCTGGTGGGCGCGCTCGTGCTGTACGTGTACGCGGTGGACGAGGAGGTACGACAGCGGGCGGGCGCGGACCCGCGGGCCGACGCGGGACCCCGGGTGGAGGCGGAGCCGCCGGGAGCGGGCGCGCCGGACTGCGCCGAGCCCGAGCTGCGTGCCCGGATCGCGACCGCGACGACGCCGCGGCCTGAGCGTCACGTATCTGGCGTGGCGTCACGTCGCCCGATTCCGGCGGGGACCGGCCGGTGCCCGGTCGTGCGCGGCCATATGGCCTGAAGATCGCTTGCACGTCACCCCAGTCATTAGTTAGGTTAGCCTTACCTGGCCAAGCGGGGGGCGTGTGCGCCTGCTCGGTGTGCGGGTGACGGGCCCTGCCGTGCGTGTACGGCACCGGTCCCGTCGGCCGTCCACCGCACCGCTGTTCCCGTGCCCCGACCGCTCGCCCGACCGCGCAGAACCCGACCGCGCAGAAAAGGAATCGCTGACGTGTCCCTCTCCACACCGGCGCGTCCCCGACCCGTGCGCTGGACGGCCGACCCGCCGGAGGCGTGAGCGTGTCCCCGCCCGGAGGCGGTTCCGCTCCGTGGCCGACGTCCGCGGCCACGGCCGCGACACCCCTCGCCTCTTCCCCGTACGACGTACGACCCCGTACGACGTCGTACGACCCCGCGCACTCCCTTCCCGCACGCCACGCCGGGGCGCGCGCACGGCGCGCCACGTCCCGGCGGGCCCCGTGCCGCGTGCCGGGGCGTCGTGACCACCTCGCCGCCGCGCCCGCCGCGCGACCGGCGCCGATCCCCGCAGGAGCCACCCGATGACCCAGACCCTCTCGCCCGAACGGATACGCGCCGACGTCGCGGAACTCCTCGACTGCGACCCGTCCGAGATCGAGCCCGAGGAGAACCTGATCGACCTCGGCCTGGACTCCGTACGGATCATGACGCTGATCGAGCGCTGGCGCGCCGCCGGTGCCACCACCGTGGAGTTCCCCGACCTGGCCGAGCGGCCCGAACTGGCGCACTGGACAGCCCTGTTGACGGGCGGCACCGCATGACGCGGGAAGACCACCGGCACCGGCACCTGGAGCGCATCGCGGAGGTCCGGGCGGGCCGCCACGCCGAGAAGGTGGGCTATCCGATCCGCGTCCGGCGTACCGAGGTCGTCCGCACGGCCATGGTCGGCGGCGGTCTGCTGCGGGTGACCCTGGGCGGGCCCGGCGCCCAGGGGTTCGAGGCCCACGCGCCGGACGAGCACGTGAAGCTGCTCTTCCCGGAGCCGGACGGCTCGCTGCGGCTGCCCGAGCCGAACGGGTCGATGCTGCGCTGGCCGCGCCCCGCGCCCACCTCACGGGAGTACACCGTGCGCCGCTACGACCCGGCCGCGGCCGAGATCGACATCGACTTCGCCCTGCACGACGGCGGCCTCGCCTCCGACTGGGCGCGCGCGGTCGAACCGGGCGCCGTCGTCCACGTCGCCGGGCCGCCCGGCGGCCTCGTCGTACCGCACGCCTACGACCGCTACCTGCTGGCCGGCGACCTCACGGCGCTGCCCGCGATCGCCCGGTGGCTGGAGGAGCTGCCCCGCACCGCCCGGGGCTGGGCGTTCGTCGAAGTCGCCGACGCCGCGGAGGAGATCGAGCTGTCCGCGCCCGACGGCTTCGAGGTGCGCTGGCTGCACCGCGGCGGCCGCCCGGCCGGCACCGGCGACGCCCTGGCGCGCGCCGTGACCGCGGTGACCGTGCCCGAGGGCGAGCGGCTGTACGTGTGGGCCGCCGGTGAGGCGGGCCAGCTCAAGCCGCTGCGCCGGTGGGTCCGCGACGAACTGCGCCTCGACAAGGCCGACCACGACATCACCGGCTACTGGAAACGCGGCGTCGCCGACTTCGACGACGACCACTGACGGCGGCCGGCCGGATGGCAGCGGCTCTTTGACGACCCGACAGTCGTCGTCCCTCAGCCGCGCGTCCCCGTCCGTCGAACTGCCGACCGGCGTGATCGACCAGCAACACCAACTCCCAACAAGACCAACTCCCAGCGACAACCCCAGCAACATGGAGCATCACATGTCCCTGCGCAGATCGTCGGCTCTCGTCGGCGCCGTGGCCCTCGCCCTGACCGTGACCGGGTGCGGATCGTCGGACGGCGACAAGGCGGACTCGGGGAAGGGCGAGACCCGGGTGTTCGCCGCCGACAACGGCAAGATCAAGATCCCCGCCGACCCGAAGCGCGTGGTGGCCACCGGCTACGCCGTGCCCGCCATGATCGAGGCCGAGGCCCCGCTCGTCGGCATCTCGTCGTGGAAGCGCGGCGAGCCGATGATGAGCAAGAAGGACCTGGCCACGTACAAGAAGCTCCCCAAGGTGGCGGGGGAGGCGGCGTCGGAGACCAACTACGAGGCCGTCGCCGAGGCCAAGCCCGACCTCATCGTCATCGGCGTGCCCGCGCCGGTGCTCGGCGACATCGACGTCAAGCGCCTGGAGTCCATCGCCCCCGTCGTGGCGATCGGCCCGACCGTGCCGTCCGCGTGGCGCGAGCTCTCCCGCAAGCAGGCCGACGCCGCCGGTTCCCTGAAGACGTTCGACGCCGTCAAGGACAAGTACGAGGCCAAGGCCGCCGGGCTCGCCAAGAAGTACAAGAAGGTGCTCCCCGGGCTGAAGTTCGGCCACGTCGGCGCGTACGGCGAGGTCGCCAAGGGCACCTTCCAGCGCGAGTTCGGCCGCTCGTGGGGCACCAACATCGCCGAGGACGTCGGCGCGACGTACTACGGCAAGGTCAAGAAGCCCGGCCCCGGCTCCCGCGCCGTCAGCGAGTACCCCTCGCTCGAGGAGCTGCCCGCCTCCCTGCGCGAGGCCGACGCCATCACGTACTCGGTCAACGCCGACGGCAGCGTGCCGCCGTCCGTGAAGTACGTCATGGACTCCAAGCTGTGGAAGAACCTGCCCGCCGTCAAGGCGAAGAAGACCTTCCCGCTCCGCTACACCGAGGCCGCGACCTACGGGCAGGCCATGCAGACCCTGGACGCGATCGACACGTCGTTCGCGCCGCTCCTGAAGCGGTGACCGCCGGGGGCCGCACGGCCGAGGCGGCGGGAACCCGGCGGGCCGTGCCGCGCGCCGCCCTGCTCGCCGGCGGCCTGGTGCTGCTCGCGGCCGTCGCCGTGGTCAGCATCGGCGTCGGCGCCCGCTCGATCCCGCCCGCCGAGGTCGTGCGCGCGCTGCTGCACTTCCGGGGCACCGACGACCACGTCATCGTGCGGGACGTCCGGGCGCCCCGCGCGCTCCTCGCCGTCGCCGTGGGCGCCGCCCTGGCGGTGGCGGGCGCGCTCATCCAGACGCTGGCCCGCAACCCGCTGGCCGAACCCGGCATCCTCGGCGTCACCGCGGGCGCCGGGTTCGCCATCACCCTCGGCTCCGGCGTCGGCCTGGCCGCCGGGCAGACGGGCCAGCTCGGCTGCGCGCTCGCCGGCTCGGTCCTCGCGGCGCTCCTGGTCGCCGCGGTCGGACGCCGCTCGCCGCTGCGCCTGGTGCTCACCGGCGTGGCCCTGACCGCGGTGCTCAACGGCGTCGCGCTCGGCATGCGGATGATGCTCCCGGACGTGTTCGACGCGTACCGCTTCTGGTCGGTCGGCTCGCTCGCGGCCCGCGAACAGGCCCCGCTGGCCCTGCCGTTGGCCGCGATCGGGGTCTCCCTGGCCGGCGCGCTGCTGCTGAGCCGGGCCCTCAACGCCCTGGCGCTGGGCGAGAACGTGGCCCACGCCCTGGGCGCGGGCGTGGGCCGGGTACGGGGCGCCGCGCTCGTCCTCATCACCGTGCTCAGCGGGGCGGCCACCGCGGTGGCCGGGCCGATCCTGTTCGTCGGCCTGATGGTGCCGCACCTCGTCCGCAAGCCGGCCGCGGGCTCGGTGCCGTGGCTGATCCTCTACTCGATGGTGCTCGGCCCCGTCCTGCTGCTGATCGCCGACATGGGATCGCGGGTGCTGCTGCCCACCGGCGAGGTGCCGGTGGCCATCGTGACCGCGTTCCTCGGCGGCCCCATGCTGATCTGGGCCGTACGCCGCCACGGGGCGGGGGCGCTGTGACCACACGCGACAAGGCCGCCCCACCGAACACGGCCACCGCCACCGCCACCACCACGGCCACCGCCACCACCGCCGCCGCACGGCGCGGCAGCACCGTCGCCCTGCGCGGGCTGCGCGTCGAACGCCGCACCCTGCTGCTCGTCGCCGCGCTGGTCCCCCTGATCCTCGGCCTCGGCCTGCTCGGGCTCTGCTACGGCGCGTCCTGGGCCACGCCCCGGGAGGTGTTCGACGTCCTCACCGGCGCCGAGCCCTCGGTGGTGATCTGGGACTGGCGGATGCCGCGGGTGCTCGCCGGACTCGTCTTCGGTGCCGCGCTCGGCGTGGCCGGGGCGCTCTTCCAGAACCTCACCCGCAACCCGATGGGCAGCCCCGACGTCATCGGCCTCGACGCGGGCGCCTACACCGGTGCCCTGGTCGCCCTCACCGTCCTGTCGGGCACGTCCGCCCAACTCGCCGTCGGCTCGGTGCTCGGCGGCCTCGCCGTCGCCGCCGCCATCTACCTGCTCGCGTACGACCGGGGGTTCTCCGGGCTGCGCCTGGTGGTGATCGGCATCGCGATCAACGCGATGATGACCGCGCTCAACTCGTGGATCGTGCTCCGCGCCGAACTGGAGGTGGCGATCGCCGCCGTCGGCTGGAGCGCGGGTTCGCTCAACGGCGTCGGCTGGGACGACCTCGGCATCCCGTTCGCGGTGATCGGGGTGCTGCTCGCCCTGATGGCCACCCGGGCGCACGCCATGCACCAGGCGTCCCTGGGCGACGCGGTCGCGGCGACCACCGGGGTCCGGCTCGACCGGCTGCGCCTGCTCATGGTCCTGGTCGGCGTCGGCTGCACGGCCACGGTGACCGCCGTCGCCGGACCGATCGCGTTCACCGCGCTGGCCGCCCCGCAGATCGGCCGCCGGCTCGCGGGCGCGGCCGGAGTGCCGCTGCTCCCGGCGGCCCTCACCGGTGCGGTCCTGCTCCAGGGCGCCGACCTGCTCGCCCAGATGCTGCTCGCGCCCGTCGCGCTGCCCGTCGGCGTGGTGAGCACCGCGATCGGCGGCTGCTACCTGATCTGGCTGCTGACCAAGGAGGTGAGGCGCGCGTGACCGCACGCCTGACCGCGCGGGACATCACCCTGCGCTATGGGGACCGGGTGGTCTCCACCCGGCTGAGCCTCGACGTCCCCGACGGCAGGTTCACCGCCGTCGTCGGGCCCAACGCCTGCGGCAAGTCGACCCTGCTGCGCGCCCTCGTCCGGCTGCTGAAGCCCGAGACCGGGCGCGTGGAGCTCGACGGCCGCGAGGTCGGCGCCTACCCGCCCAAGCAGCTCGCCAAGCAGCTCGGCTTCCTGCCCCAGGACCCGCTGGCCCCCGACGACATCAAGGTCCGCCAGCTCGTGGGCCGGGGGCGCTTCCCCCACCAGTCGCTGCTGGCCCTGTGGTCGCCGCACGACGAGGAGGCCGTCACCGCGGCGATGGCCGCCGCCGGCGTCGCCGACCTGGCCGACCGCCTCGTACAGGAGCTGTCCGGCGGCCAGCGGCAGCGGGTCTGGATGGCGATGGTGCTCGCCCAGGAGACGCCCTGCCTGCTGCTCGACGAGCCGACGTCGTTCCTGGACATCACCCACCAGTACCAACTGCTCGGCCTGCTGGCCCGGTTGCGCGACGAGGGCCGCACGGTCATCGCCGTGCTGCACGACATCAACCAGGCCTGCCGCTTCGCCGACCACCTGATCGCCATGAAGGACGGCCGGGTGGTCGCCGAGGGCGACCCCACGGACATCGTCGACGCCGCGCTGATCAAGGACGTCTTCGACCTGCCGAGCGTCATCGTCCCCGACCCGGTGACGGACACGCCGATGGTCGTCCCCACCCTGCAAGGAGAATGAGTTGAACACCACAAGCGCGTCCTCGGCGGGGCTGTCGGGACCGGCGGGTGCCGCCGGCGCGTCCTCGGAGGGGCTGCCGGGACCGTCCCGCGCCACCGGCCCCTCTCCGGAGGGGAGCCCCGGACCGGCCGGTACCGCCGGTGCGTTCGCCGCGGCCGGGCCGCTCCCGCTGACCAGCGCCCAGGAGGGCATCTGGAACGCGCAGCGCCTGGAACCGGACTCGCCGTACTACCTGGTCGGCGACGTGGTGGAGATAACCGGCGCCGAACCGGTCGACGTCGGCGCGCTCGTGGAGGCGGTCCGGGCGACCACCGAGGAGGCCGAGACGCTGCGCCTGCGGGTGTACGAGACCCCGGACGGGCCGCGCCAGCGCGTCGCCGACGACCCCGTCGAGCCGCCCCGGGTGGTCGACGTCAGCGGCGAGGCCGACCCCGCCGCCGCGGCGGACGCGCTCGTCACCGCCGAGCGGGCGCGCGCCGCCGAGGCGTGCCGCGGCATGGTCGACCGGCCGCTGTACGCCCGGACCGTCATCAAGCTCTCCGACCGCGAGGTCTGGTACACCCAGCTCGGCCACCACCTGGTCTTCGACGGCTACACCGCCGCCATGCTCGCCCGCCGCACCGCCGCCCGCTACACCGCCCTGGTCCGGGGGACGGAGCCGCCGAAGGCGACGTTCGGCGCCTTCGCCGACCTCGTCGCCGCCGACCGGGCCTACCGCGACAGCGACCGGTTCGCCGAGGACCGCGCCTACTGGGTCGAGCGGTTCACCCCGCTGCCCGACCTGGGCGAGACCGACGCCGCCGCGGGACCGCCCGAGCGCACCCTGACCGCCCGCGCCGTCCTCACCCCCGAGGAGACCGCCCGGCTGCGCGCCTTCGCCGACCGCGAGGGCGTCACCTGGGGTGAGGCGCTCATCGCCGGGTACGCCGCGTTCCTGCACCGCGTCCTCGGCCGCACCGACGTGGTGTTCGCGCTGCCGCTGATGTGCCGCACCGGCTCGATCGAGCTGCGCACCCCCGCCATGGCCGTCAACGTGCTGCCGTTGCGGGTGGCCGTGCGCGCCGGTGACGGGTTCGGCGCGCTCAGCCGCCGCGTCGCCGCCGCCATGAAGGAGATGCGCGACCACCAGCGCTACCGCGGCGAGGACCTGCCCCGCGACCTCGGCGTGCCCGGCGCGGGCGCGCTCCTGCACGGCCGCGGCATCAACCTCAAGGCGTTCGACCTGGCCATCGAATTCGCCGGGGCCACCGGCGTGATGCGCAACGTCGCGGGCGGCCCGCCCGAGGACATGGGCCTGAGCGTCCTGCCCACCCGCGACGGCGGGCTGCTGCTCGGCTTCGAGGTCGACGGCCGCACCAACGACCAGGCCATGGTCGACAGCAAGCTGGCCGGCCTGCGCGCCCTGCTGTCCGGCCTCACCGACGGCCTGCCGGTGGGCCGGGCGCCCCTGACCGCCGACGTGGCCCGGGTCCTCGCCGACTGGGCGCCGCCCGCCGTGCCCGGCACCCCGCCCGACGTGCCCACCGCGTTCGCCGCCATGACTGAGGCCGGTCCGGACCGCACCGCCCTGGTGTGCGGCGCCGACCGGCTGACCGCCGGGGACCTGGCGGGCCGCGTACACCGCCTGGCCCGCGCGCTGCGCGCCCGCGGCATCGGGGCCGAGGACATCGTCGCCCTGGCGCTGCCGCGCTCGGCCGACACGGTGGCCGCCCTCCTCGCCGTCCTGGCCGCGGGCGCCGCGTTCCAGCCCCTGGACCTCACCCACCCGCCCGAGCGCCTGCGCGAGCTGCTCGACGACACCCGCCCCGCGCTGGTCCTCACCGAGGGCACGGCCGACGGCCCGCCGTGGACCGGCCCGCTCGACGGGACCGCCGTCCTGCCGTACGCCACCCTGCGCGACGAGGCCGCCGGCCTGTCCGGCGCGCCGCTGCGGGACGACGAACTGGCCACGCCCCGCCACCCCGAGCACCTCGCCTACGTGATCCACACCTCCGGGTCGACCGGCCGCCCCAAGGGCGTGCTCGGCCGGGCCGGCGGCCTCGCCGCGCTCCTGCACCACCAGCGCTCCACGGTCGTCGCCGAGGCCGAGGGCGCCACCGGCAGACCCCTGCGCGTCGCCCACACCTATTCGTTCGCCTTCGACTCCGCCTTCGACCACCTGGTGTGGCTGCTGTGCGGGCACGAACTCCACCTGTACGACGCCGAGACCGCGCGCGACGCCGACGCCCTGCTCGCCGCGTACGCCCGCGACGGCGTCGACGTCGTGGACACCACGCCCTCGATGGCCGCGCCGCTCGTCGACGGCGGCCTCCTCGACCGGCGCCCCGCCCTGCTCGTCCTGGGCGGGGAGGCCACCCCGCCCGCCCTGTGGCGGCGCGTCGCCGCGTCCGGCGTCACCGCGCGCAACATGTACGGGCCGACCGAGGCCACCGTCGACGCCACCACCGCGCGCGTCGACGGCGAGGAGCCCACCATCGGCCACCCGCTCGCCGGCACCCGCGTGTACCTCCTGGACACCGCGCTCCAGCCGGTACCGCACGGCACGCCGGGCGAGCTGTACCTGGCCGGACCGCACCTGGCCCGCGGCTACCTCGGCCGGCCCGGGTCGAGCGCCGAGCGCTTCGTCGCCGACCCGTTCGGCGCGCCGGGGGAGCGGATGTACCGCACCGGCGACCTCGCCCGGTGGGTACCCGGACGCGGCCTCGAGTACCTCGGCCGCGGCGACGGACAGGTCAAGATCCGCGGCCACCGCGTGGAGACGGGCGAGGTCGAGGCCGCGCTCGGCGCGGTGCCCGGCGTCACCGCGGCCGCCGCCGCGGTCCGCTCGGGGCGGCTCGTCGGCTACGTCGTCCCGGGCCCGGCCGCCCCGGTCGGCCAGGACACGGGGGCCACCGGCGTCATCGGGGCCACTGGGGCCACCAGGGCCACTGCGACCACCGGAACCACCGAGACCACCGAGACCACCGGGCTCACCGGGCTCACCGGTGAGGACGTACGCGCCCACCTGTCCGGGCGGCTCCCCGAGCACATGGTGCCCGCGGCCGTGGTGGTCCTCGACCGGCTGCCGGTCACGCCCAACGGCAAGCTCGACCGCGCCGCCCTGCCCGCGCCCGCGGCGCCCCGGGGCGGCCGGGAGCCGCGCACCGACCGCGAGCGGCTACTGTGCGCGGTCCTCGCCGAGGTCTTCGAGGTCGAACGGGTCGGTGTCGACGACGACTTCTTCGCCCTGGGCGGGGACAGCATCACCGCCATCACCGTCAGCAGCAGGCTGCGCGCCCGCGGCCTGGAGCTGCGCCCCCGCGACCTCCTCGCCCGCCGCAGCTTCGCCGCCCTCGCCGCCGGGGCCGCCCTGGTGGAGGACACCGCGGGACCGGTGGACGACCCGACCGGGCCCGTGCCCGCCCCGCCGATCGTGCGCGCCCTGCTCGACCCGCACCCGGACGTGGACACCGTCGCCGGATACGCCCAGTGGACCGCCCTGCGCGTCACCGGCCTCACCCACGCCGACCTCGTCACCGGCGTCCGGACCGTACTCGACCACCACGACGCGCTGCGGCTGCGCGCGACCGGCGACGGCCACGCCCTCGACGTACTGCCGCGCGGCGCGGTGCGCGCCGCCGTCACCGTCATCGACGAGGCCGAGGACGTCACCGCCGTGGCCCGCCGCCTCGCGGGCGAACTGGACCCGCGTACGGGCGACCTGCTGCGGGCGGCCCTGGTCCGCACCGCCGACGGCGAGCCGGACCGGCTGGTCGTCGTCGTGCACCACCTGGCCATGGACGGCGTCTCCTGGCGCGTCCTGCTGCCCGACCTGCACACGGCCTGCGCGGGCGGCACCCCCGCCCCCGTCGGCGCCTCCTGGCGGCGGCACGCCACGCTCCTCGCCGACCAGGGCGCCACCGGCGCGCGCCGGGGCGAACTCGCCCACTGGCGCACGGCCCTGGCCTCCGCGACCCGCCTCGGCCCCCGGCCCCTGGACCAGCGCCGCGACACCGTCGCCACCGCCCGCCGCTCGGTCACCGTGGCCTCGCCCGAGGTCACCGAGGCCCTGCTGACCACCCTGCCCGCGGCCTACCGCGCGGGCGTCGACGAGGTGCTCCTCGCCGCGCTCGTCCTCGCCTTGCGCGACCACGGCGCGGGCGGCGACGCGGTGACCGTCACCCTGGAGGGCCACGGCCGCGAACACCTCGACCTGGCCCGCACCGTCGGCTGGTTCACCAGCGAGTACCCCGTCCGCGTACCCGCCACGGGCGACGTGGGACGCGTGCTGCGCGCCGCCAAGGAGGCCCGCCGCGGCGTCCCCGACGGCGGCGTCGGCTACGGCGTCCTGCGCCACCTCGACCCCGAGGCCGGGCCCGAGCTGGCGGCCTCCCCGCCGCCGGACGTGCTCCTCAACTACCTGGGCCGGTTCGCCCCGCTGACCGGAACCGGCTGGCGCCTGCCCGAGCGGGACGCCTTCGCGGTCGTCGAGCCCGACGCCAAGGCCCTGGAGCAGGTCCTCGCGCTCAACTGCTTCGTCCACGAGGGGGGCCCTGCCCAGGACCACGGGGACGGCCACGGGGAGGGCGCGCCCCGCCTCGCCGTCGAGTGGACCGCCGCCACCGAGGTGCTCGGCACCGACGCCGTGGCCGCCCTCCAGGAGTCCTGGACCCGGGCCCTGGACGCGCTGGCCGCGCACGCGCGCCAGACCTCCGGCGGGCTCACCCCCTCCGACCTGCCCTTCGTCGACCTCGACCAGAACGCCATCGACGCCCTGGAGCGCACCGGCGGCAGCGGTCGTATCGCCGACGTCCTGCCCGCCATCCCGCTCCAGGTCGGCCTGTCCTTCCACACCCTGGTCCGCGACGACCACGACACCGACGTCTACGTCGTCCAGGCCGTCACCACCCTCGTCGGCCAGCTCGACCCGGACCGGATGGCCGAGGCCGCGCGCGAACTCCTGCGCCGCCACCCGGCGCTGCGCGTCCACCTGGCCGCGGCCGGCGACGACGTCGTACAGGTCATCCCCGCCGACGTCACCCTGGACTGGCGCCAGGACGACGACTTCGCCGCGGCCGCCCGCGCCGACCTGGAGCGGCCCTTCGACCCGGCCCGGCCGCCGCTGATCCGCTTCCTGCTGTCCCGCGTCGGCCCCGACGAGCACAAGCTGGTCATCACCAACCACCACGCCCTGCTCGACGGCTGGTCCATGCCCCTGGTCGGCCGCACCCTCCTCGCGCTCTACGCCGAACTGGGCGGCGGCCCCGCCGCCCCGGCCGCCCCGCCGCTGTCGGAGTACTTCCGCTGGCTCGCCGACCGCGACCACGAGGCGGCACTGGAGGCGTGGCGCACCGCCCTGGAAGGCGTCGACGAGGCCACGCGCCTCGCCCCCGCGAACGCCGCCACCGGCGTCGAGCGCCCCGGCCGCGTGAGCCTCGGCCTCGGCCGGGAGTTCAGCGACCGGCTGCGCGGCTTCGCCCGCGAGCAGGGCGTCACCCTGACCACGGTGCTCCAGACGGCCTGGGGCCTGCTCCTCGGCCGCCTCACCGGCCGCCGCGACGTGGTGTTCGGCTGCCCGGTCTCCGGGCGGCCCGCCGAGGTCGACGGCGTCGAGTCGATGATCGGCCAGCTCGGCACCACCATCCCCGTACGGGTCCGGCACACCCCCGGCCGCACCGCACGCGACCTGATGGCCGACGTGCACGCCGAGAGCGTGGCCCTCGCCGAGCACCACCACGTCGGCCTGCCCGGCATCCAGCGGGCCGTCGGCATCGGCGAACTCTTCGACACCATGCTGGTGATGGAGAACTTCCCGCTCTCCAGCCGCAAGCGCACCCCGCTCGCCCCCGGGCTCGACCTCGCGGGCGTCGACATCACCGACGCCACGCACTACGCCCTCACCGTCATCGTCATCCCCGACGACGAGATCACCATCGGCCTCGGCTACCAGCCCGGCGCCTTCGCCGAGTCCACCGTGCGCGACTACGGCCGCTGGCTGCTGAACCTCCTGCGGGAGATCACCGCCGACCCGGAGCGCCCCGCTCTCCGCCTCGGCACGCTCGACGCCGACGAGCGCGCCCGGATGCTGCGCACCGGTACCGAGGTCGTCCCCGCCAAGGCCCGCGGCCCCTGGCTGGAGGAGTTCGCCGCCTGGGTGCGCCACAAGCCCGACGCCGAGGCCCTGGTCTGCCGCGACCGCGCCCTCAGCTACGCCGAACTCGACCGGCGGGCCAACCGGCTCGCCCACGCCCTGATCGCGCACGGCGTACGCCCCCAGGACCCGGTCGCGGTCCTGCTCGGCCGGGACGTCGAGATGACCGTGGCGCTGTTCGGCGTCGCCAAGGCGGGCGCGGTGTACGTACCGCTGGACCCGGCCTACCCGCGCGAGCGGCTCGCGTACATGCTCGACGACATCGCCCCGGCCGCCGCCGTGACCACCGGCGCCGAACTCCCCGCCGCCCGCGGCGTCCCGGTGCTGCGGCTCGACGACCCGGCCACCCTCGCCGACGTCCCGGACACCGACCCGGCCCACGCCCGCGCCCGGCTCACCGAGGACGCGCTCGCCTACGTCATCTACACCTCCGGCACCACCGGACGGCCCAAGGGCGTCGGCGTGACCCACCGCGGCGTACCCGACCTGATCGCCCTCCAGGAGGAGGTCGTCGGCGTCACCGAGCACGACCGGTACCTGCACTTCGCGTCGACCAGCTTCGACGTCGCCTTCTGGCAGACCATGGTCCCGCTGCTCTCCGGCGGCACGTCCGTGATCGCCCCCGAGGAGGTGCGCGTCCCCGGCGACGAACTCCTCGACTACATCGCCGAGCACCGGGTGACCGGCGTCAACCTGCTGCCGTCGTTCCTGGCCGCCATGCCCGACGACCGCACCGTCCCCGACGACGTGTTCTTCGTCGTCGGCGCCGAACGCCTCGACCCCGAGCTGGCCCGGCGCTGGGGCAGCGGCCGCAAGGCGCTGTTCAACGCCTACGGACCCACCGAGGTCACCATCAACTCCGTGACCTGGCACTACGATCCGGACGACCCCGGCCCGCTGCCGATCGGCCGCCCCGACCCGAACGTCCGCGCCTACGTCCTCGACCACGGGCTCCAGCCCGTCGGCACCGGCGTCACCGGCGAGCTCTACCTCGGCGGCCCCAGCCTGGCCCGCGGCTACCTCGGCCGCCCCGCCCTGACCTCCGAGCGGTTCGTGGCCGACCCGTTCGCCGCGCCCGGCGAGCGGATGTACCGCACCGGCGACCTGGTGCGCTGGCGCCCCGACGGCCGGCTCGTCTTCCTCGGCCGCGCCGACCACCAGGTCAAGATCCGCGGCTTCCGCGTCGAGCTCGGCGAGATCGAGTCCACGCTGACCCGCCACCCCGACGTGCGCGCCGGGGCGGTGATCGTGCGCGACGACCGGCTCCTCGGCTACGTCATCCCAACCGACGGCGCCGACCTGGACCTCGCCCGTGTACGCGACTACCTGGCCAGGGAGTTGCCCGACCACATGGTGCCGACGGCGCTCGTGGAGCTCGACCGGTTGCCGCTCGGCCCCGGCGGCAAGCTCGACACCGCCGCCCTGCCCGCCCCCGAGGTGGCCGCGACCGCGCGGCGCGCGCCCGCGACCGAGGCCGAGGCCGTGCTGCTCGACGTCTTCCGGGACGTCCTCGGCACCGACGACATCGGCCCCGACGACGCCTTCTTCGCCCTCGGCGGCGACAGCATCGTGTCCCTCCAGGTCGTCTCGCGCGCCCGCCGCCGCGGGCTCGGCCTGAGCGCCCGGGACGTCTTCGAGGGGGAGACCGTCGCCGGGATCGCCGCCCGCGCCCGGGCCCTGGACGCGGACACCGGGCCCGCGGTAGGCGACGCGCCGCTGACCCCGCTCATGCGGGACCTGCTGCGCCGCGCCGGGAGTGCCGCCGACGGCTTCTGCCAGTGGGTGGAGGTCTGCGTCCCGCCGGGCGGCGACGAGGCCCGCTGGCAGACCGTTCTGGACGCGGTCCTGGCCCGCCACGACGTGCTGCGCGCCCACCTGGCCGACGACGCGCTGCGCATCCCGCCCGTCGGAGCCGTCACCGGCGCCGACGTCCTGACCCGCGTCCCGGCCGGGGACGACCCGCGCGCCCAGGTCGACGCCCACGTCGCCGAGGTCCGCGCGGCCATGGACCCGCGCACCGGCCCGCTGCTGCGCGCGCTCTGGGTCGACGCCGGGCCCGAACGCCCGGGCAGACTCGTCCTGACCGCCCACCACCTGGTCGTGGACGGCGTGTCCTGGCGCGTCCTGCTCGACGACGTGCGCCACGCCCACTCCGGCGGCGCGCTGGCCCGCCACGGCCAGTCGTTCCTCGGCTGGGCCAGGACGCTGCGCGCCGCCGACCGGAGCGCCGAACTGCCGCACTGGCGGCGGATGACCGCCACCCCGGCGCTCACCCGCCCGCTCGACCCCGCCCGCGACACCGTGGCCACGGCGGCGCACCTCGAGCTCCGGCTCGACACCGACGCGACCCGCGCCCTGATCACCACCCTGCCCGCCGCCCACCGCACCACCCCCGACGCCGTGCTGCTCACGGCCCTCGCCCGGGCGGTACGGGACTGGCGCGGGACGCCGGACCTCCTCGTGGCCTTGGAGAGCCACGGCCGCCCGCCGCACGTCGACCTGTCCCAGACCGTCGGCTGGTTCACCGCCGTCCACCCCGTACGCCTCCACGCCGACGACGACATCCCGGCGGTCAAGGAGCGGCTGCGGGCCCAGGGCGACGGCCTCGGCCACGGCGTCCTCACCGCCGCGGGCCTGCTCGACCCCGCCCGGCCGGAGGTCGCCTGGAACTACCTCGGCCAGTTCCCCGGCGCCCCCGACCGGGAGACGCCGTGGCAGGCGCCCCCGGACGCCGACCCGCTCGGCTCCGGCGGCACCGGCGACCTGCCCCTGCCGCACGCCCTGATGGTCAACGCCCTGGTGCGCGACGACGCCCTCGGCATCCGGATCACCTGGCCGTCCGCGCTGTTCACCGCCGCCGAGATCGAGGACCTCGCCGGGCACCTGCGGACCGCGCTGCTGCGCACCGCCGCCGCGCCGGAGCTCACGGCCCTCGGCGGGCGGGCGGTCGCCGAGGTGCAGCCGCTCACCCCCCTCCAGGAGGTGATGCTGCGCCACGCGCGCACCGAGCGCCCCGACCCGTACACCGTGCAGTCGACGTTCTCCCTCGCCGGGCCGCTCGACACCGACGCCCTGCGCGCCGCGGGCGCCGACCTGCTGGCACGCCACCCGAACCTGGGCGCCGTGTTCCCCGCGGGCCTCGCGGTGCTCCCCGAGGCGCCCCGCCCGGACTTCCGGGTGGTCGACGGGCCCGCCGACGAGGCTCTCGCGGCCGACCTGGCCGAGCCGTTCGACCTCGCCGAGGGACCGCTCGTCCGGCTCACCGTGATCCGCCGCGCGCCCGATCTCTCCGACCTGGTCCTGACCACCCACCACGTGCTCTCCGACGGCTGGTCGGCACCGCGCATCCTCACCGAGCTGTTCGCCCTCTACACCGCGCGCCTCCAGGACCGGGAGCCGGACCTGCCCGCGCCCGTGCCGTTCGCCACCTACCTGAGCTGGCGCGCCGACCACGAGCCCGACCTGGACCTGTGGGCCGCCGAACTGGACGGCCTGCCCGAGGGCGACCACTTCGGCACCGCGGCGCCCGGGCCCGCCTGGCAGGAGCCGACGCTCCTCACCTTCGACGCGGACCTCGTGGCGGACCTCACCCGGCTCGCCGCGGCGCGCGGCCTGACCCCCAACACCCTGGTCCAGGGCGCCTGGTCGGTGCTGCTGGCGCGCCGCTCGGGCCGCGCGGACGTCTGCTTCGGCGCCATGGTCGCCTGCCGGCCCCCGGAGCTGGAGGGCGTCGAGGAGATCATCGGGCTGCTCGCCAACACCGTGCCGGTCCGCGCGCGCCTGACCGGCACGCTCGCCGAGACGCTCGCCGGCCTCCAGGCCCGCCAGCGGGCCCTGGTCGAGCACCAGCACGTCGCCCTGACGGACCTGGAGCGGCTGACCGGGCGGACCAGGCTCTTCGACAGCCTCGTCGTGTTCGAGAACTACCCCGTCGACCCGGACCGCCTGCGCGCCCCCGCGCCCGGCCTCACCCTCGTCGGGACCCGCTTCCGCGAGGCCACCCACCACCCCGTGACCCTCACGGTCATGCCGGACGGCGACGGCTGGACCGGCGTACTCGCCCACCGCGCCGGGGTGGACACCACCGGGCTCGCCGAGCAGCTCCTCGACCTGCTCCGCACCCTCGGCGGCCACCTCGACACCGACGTACGCGCCCTCCTGGCGGCCCGATGACCGGCACCGCCGCGCCGCCGGACAGCCGGATCGACGCACCGCTGCTGCGGATCGCGTTCATCCTGGTGCTCGGCACCTTCATGGCCACGGTCGACGCCACCATCGTCAGCGTCGGCATTGACACCCTGGCCCACGACTTCGGCGCCTCCGTCACCGACATCCAGTGGATCTCCACCGCCTACCTGCTGGCCGTCGTGGCCGCCGTGCCCGCCTCCGGCTGGCTCGCCGACCGGTTCGGCGGCCGCCGGACGTGGCTCGCCGCCGTGGGGGTGTTCCTGCTCGGCTCCGTGCTGTGCGCGCTCGCCTGGTCGGCGCCCAGCCTGATCGCGTTCCGCGTACTCCAAGGGCTCGGTGGCGGGCTCCTGCCCGCCACCGGGCAGGCGCTCCTCGCCCGCGTCGCGGGCAAGGAGCGCACCGGGCGGGTGATCAGCGTCGTCGCGGTCGTCCCGCTCCTGTCGCCGGTGCTCGGCCCGCTCGCCGGCGGCTCCATCCTCGCTGTGGCGCCCTGGCCGTGGCTCTTCCTCGTCAACCTGCCCATCGGCCTGGCCGCGATCCTGCTCGCCCGCCGCTACGTGCCCGAGGTGCCGCCGTCGCCCCGGCGCGCCCCCTTCGACCTGCGCGGGGCGGCCCTGCTCTCGCCGGGCCTCGCCGTGCTGGTGTACGGCCTGACCGAGGTCTCCCACGGCCGCGCCCTGCCGGCGGCGCTCGGCATCACGGCGGGCCTGGCGATGCTCGCCGGGTTCACCGCGCACGGGCTGCGCACCCGCGGGACACCGCTGATCGACCCGCGGCTCTTCGCCCGGCCGCCGTTCGGCGCCGCCGCCCTCGCGCTGCTCGTCCTCGGCGCGTCGGTGTTCGGCACGATGTTCCTGCTGCCGCTGTACTTCCAGACCGGCCGGGGCCTGTCGGCGTGGGAGGCCGGGCTGCTGCTCGCCCCGCAGGGCCTCGGCGCGGCGGCCGGGTCGGTGCTCGTCAACCGGGCCATCGACAAGGCCGTGCCGCGGACCCTCGTGGTCACGGGCATCGCGCTGATCCTCGCGGGCACCGTGCCGTTCACCCAGCTCGGCCACGAGCCCCCGGACGCCGTCATCGCCGCGGCGCTCGCGGTCCGGGGCTTCGGCATGGCCATGGTCGGCGCGCCGGTGATGAACATCGTCTACAGCCGCATCGAACCCGCGCAGCTCCCGCGCGCCGCCGGAGCGCTCAACATGCTCAACACCGTCGGCGGCTCGGTCGGCACCGCGGCCCTCGCCGTGGTCCTCCAACAGCGGCTCGAAGCCCGGGGCCCGGACGTCTCCGGAGCCTTCGGCGACACCTTCTGGTGGGTCCTCGGCTTCTGCCTGTTCGCCGCCGCGGGAGCCACCAGATTGCCGCGGACCCGTGCCGGGAAGTCCTGAGGCGGGGGCCGGAGGCGCACAGCTCACCGACGGGCACGGGGCCGCGACAAGCCGACCATCGCCTTCCCCGCTCTCCCGCTCATCACTACGGGGGACCCGCGCCCGAACGGCGTATCCCCGTGCCGAGAAGGGCCGTTGTACACCCGGACAACAGCTCGCGGACGGTGGTACGCGTACCGGTTCCGCCCTGCCGGAAGGCGTATCGCATGCCGCGACGAAGCCCTTCGCCGCCGGACGGGCGCGGGCCGCGGCGCGACGCTCCGGCCGCCGCCCTGCGGTGGTGCCTGCGCAGGGCGCGTCTCGTCCTCGCCGGTGCCGCCCTGGTGACCCTGCTGGCCGGCGCGATCGGCGCCACCGGGCTCGACCGCCTCACCCACGGCGGCCTCGTCCCCAGCGGTTCGGCCTTCGCGCGGGACAACGCCGTGCTCGGCGGCCGCTACGCCGTGAGCGCCCCGGACCTGGTGCTGCTCGTGCGCACCGACGCGGCCGGGGGAGTCGACGACAGCTCCGTCGCCCGGCGCGCCCGGGCGGTGGAGCGCCGACTCGACCGGTTCCCGGACGTGGTGCACACCTCCTCGTACTGGCGGACCGCGGACCCCGCGCTGCGTTCGCGCGACGGGCGCTCGGCCCTGATCGTCGTCGACCTTGGGGAGGACGAGGGCCGGGCGTGGCGCGCCGCCGACACCCTCGTGCCCGAGGTGACGGGGCGCCACGGGAACCTGACGGTGACGGCGGGCGGTCCCGCCTGGTCGGCCGTGGAGGCGATGCGGGAGAGCCGGCGCGACCTGCTGCGCGCCGAGCTGATCGCGATGCCCCTGGCCGCCCTCGTCCTGCTGTTCGTCTTCCGCTCCCTGGTGGCGGCCGTCGTCCCGCTCCTGACCGGCGCGGTGGCGGTGGCCGGCACGCTGGCGGCGCTCAGCCTGCTCGCCCACGTCACGGAGGTGTCCGCCTACGCCGCGAACATCACCAGTGCCCTGGGCTTCGGACTGGCCGTGGACTACGCCCTGTTCCTGGTCACCCGGTTCCGGGAGGAGCGCGCCGCCGGGCTCGCGGTGGCCGACGCGGTCACCCGGGCCGTCGCGACCGCGGGGCGCACCGTCCTGGTCTCGGCCGCGGTGGTGGCCCTGTCCCTGTGCTCCCTCTTCCTGTTCCCGCTGGGCCTGTTGCGCTCGCTTGCCTGGGCGGGCATCACCGTGGTGCTGCTGTCGGCCGCCGCGACCGTCGTCGTCGTGCCCGCGCTGCTCGTCGTCCTCGCCCCGCACCTGGACCGCTTCGACGTCTTCGCCCGGCTGCGGGTGCGACGGGGCGGAGCCGACCGGACGGCGACGGAGGGACTGTGGTGGCGGTGGGTGGCCCGCACGGTGTGCCGCCGGCCGGTCCTCTGGCTCACCGTGTGCGTGGGGCTGCTCGGCCTGTGCGTCCTGCCCGCCGCGCACGCCGCCTTCGGCATCAGCGACGCCCGGGTCCTGCCTCCGCACAGCGAGCCGCATGCCGTCGCCCGGTCCGTCGCACAGGACTTCCCGCGCCCGCCGGCCCGGCAGGTGCTCATCGGCCTGCCGCCGTCCACGCCCGCCGTGGCGCTCGACCGGTACGCCCGCCGCGTCGCCGCGCTGCCCGGAGCCGCCGAGGTGCGGACCGTGACCGGCACCTACCGCGGCCGCGCGCACACTCCGCTGCCGCCGCAGCACGGCCGGCGCTTCGCCACCCCCGGCGGCCCCCTGCTGACCGTCGACTCCCGCCACGCACCCCACACCGCCCCGGCCGCGCGGCTCGTCCGCGCGGTGCGCGCGCTGCCCGCGCCCGGCGGCCACGCCCCGGTGACCGGTGAGGCCGTGCGGACGGTGGACACCGGGAACGCCCTCGTCGGCGCCCTGCCCGGCGCCTGCGCGCTGACGGCCGCCGTCACCTTCGTGCTCCTGGCCCTGTTCACCCGCAGCCTGCTGATCCCGCTCAAGGCGGTGGCGGTGGCGGGCCTCAGTCTCACCGCCTGCATGGGGTGCCTGGTCCACGTATTCCAGGACGGCCATCTGCGCGGCCTGGTGGGCGACTTCACCGTCACCGGGCACCTCGACGGTGCCATCGTCGTCTTCGTCCTGGTCGTCGCCTACGCCCTGTCCATCGACTACGAGACGTTCCTGCTTTCGCGGGTGTGCGAGGCGTACGCCGTGCTCGGCGACACCGCCGAGGCGGTCACCGCGGGGCTGTGGCGCACGGGGCGGCTGGTGACGGCCGCCTCCCTGGCCGTCGCGGCGGCCATGGGCGCCCTCGCCACCTCCCAGGTGACCCCGCTGAAGGTGGCCGGGGTCGGGCTCGCCCTGGCCACCGTGGTCGACGCCACCGTCGTACGCGGTGTCCTCGTACCCGCCCTCATGACGCTGGCCGGCCGCGCCAACTGGTGGCTGCCCGGCCCGCTCGCCGCCTTCGCCCTGCGCCCCGCCCCGCCGCAGGAACACCGGGCGGCGACGCCCGCCGGACTGCCGGGCCCGCGCGACCTCGCCGACCCGCCCTCGTCCCGCATCACCCCGCCTCCGCCCTAGTCCGTCCGCCTCCGCGGCTCAGTGCGCCTCACCCGTGTCCACGTCGCCGGGGGCCAGGTCCGGGCGCAGCCGGTGCCACACCGGCTGGCGCAGCAGCCCCGTCCGGGTGCGGGTGGAGTAGCTGATCTCCGCGACGAGGCGGGGCAGCACCCAGTGGACCTCGGTGCCGCGCGCGGGGGGCGGGGGCGTGAAGGGGCAGGTGTCCTGGGCGGCGACGGCGAGGAGCTCGGCCAGGTGGGCGCGCTCGCGCTCGCTCCAGCCGGTGCCCACCGCGCCGATGTAGCGCAGCGCCCCGTCGCGGACCTCGCCCACCAGGACCGCGCCCGGCAGCCCGCGCAGCCGCCCCTGGCCCGGCAGCCAGCCGCCGACGACCGCGTCGACGGTACGCACGTTCCGCACCTTGACCCAGGCGCGCGAGCGCACCCCGGGCTCGTACACCGAGTCGAGGCGCTTGAGGAGGATGCCCTCCAGGCCGAGGGAGCGGGTCAGTTCCAGCGCCTCCCGGCTGCGCCCGGACACCGAGGACGGCACGGACCAGGAGGGCCCCGGGGGCACCAGGCGCGTCAGGTGCGGGCGCCGTTCGGCGTAGGGCAGACCGGTCAGGAGCCGGCCGTCGAGGAACATGACGTCGAAGAGGACCAGGTGGGCCGGGGCCTCGGCGGCGAGCCGCGCCGCGCGCCCCGGGGACGCGGCGAGGCCCATGCGCGGCTGGAGGCGGGCGAAGTCGGGCCTGCCGCGCTCGTCGAGGACCACGATCTCGCCGTCCAGGACCGCCGGTGCACCCACACTGCCGCCGAGCCCGGCGAACTCGGGATAGGCCGCGGTGATGTCGGCCCCGGAGCGCGAGCGCAGCAGCACCGAGCCGTCCCCGGCCAGGTACACCACCGCCCGCTGCCCGTCGTACTTCGTCTCCGCGCTCCACAGGTGCTCGGCCCGCGGCGGGGGGAGCGGGCCCGTGGAGGCGAGCATGGGGTCGATGCGCGGCAAGGCGGCCATGATCCAGCCATGGCCGGGTCGCCGCGCCCCCACACGCGGACGGCACGGGTGTCGCCCGGACAGGTCAGCGACGGCGTTGGCGGGCCCGCCCGGCCGCACGCCGCCGGGCGCCGCGGCGCGGGCCCGAGCAGGGGCGAGGCGGGTCCACGCCCCGGGCCGGGGCGTGAGGCCGGGCCCACGCGCCGGTCCGGGACGTCAGGCGGCGCGCGCCGGGTCGAGCGAGCGCTCCAGGGAGTCGGTCAGCCACAGGTGGGCCACGCCGGGGGCGGCCGGGCCGCCGCCCGCCTCGGCCACCAGGCGCCAGTAGCGGCGCATCCCCGGGACGCGGTCGGCGGCCACATGGCCCAGCAGGGCCCGTCGGAACCGCGGCGTGTCGCTGCCGCCGCGCACCGCGGCGTGGGCCGCCACGAACCGGTCGAGCGCGGGGCCCGCGCGGGGCGGTTCACCCGCCCGCACCAGTGGCGCGGCCAGGGCGCACGCCTCGCCGAGCCCGCGCAGCAGCTCGCGCTCGTCGGCGACCAGCGCGGCGTCGGCGCGGGCCATGGCCAGCAGCCCACCGGTCAGCGCCCGGTCCCCGGCGAGGGCGCACAGCTCGGCGAACGCGACCACCTGGCGCGGGGTCGGGTCGGCGGGCGGCTCCGGCACGGCCTCGGCCACGACCGCGGCGAACAGCGCCTCGGACACCGGGGGGCCCAGCGCCCGCCGCCAGAAGCCGAGCAGCGCGTCCCGGGCGGTCCGCCCGTCCGCCACCGCGGCCAGCAGCTCCAGGCGGGCGGCCCGGTCGGCGGGACCGGCCTCCTCGACCGCGCGCAGCGACGCCCGCCGCCAGGACAGCTCCGCGAGGCGCGCGTCGAGCGCGGCCCGCTCGGCGGCCACCGCCTCGGCCACCGCGCGCTCCCCGGTGAGCACGGACCGGACGGCGGACAGCCCGAGCCCGAGCCCCCGCAGCCGCCGGACCAGCCGCAGCCGCTCCACGGCCGCCCGGTCGAACCTGCGGTGCCCGCCCGCGGAGCGCACCGCGTCGACGAGGCCCTCGTCGCAGTAGAAGCGCACCGTCCGCACCGGCAGACCGGCCAGCCGGGCCACCTCACCGATCCCGAACGTGTCGTCGAGCAGCGGCACTTGAACCTCCACCGGACTGGAGTTCCTACGGTACCGGCGTCCCCGGCGCGGGGGCTGCCGAGGTGGACGGACCACCGGGAACGAAGGGATCACGCACCATGAACGGATCTGCCGGGGTGAACGAGACCGACGGGACGGGGACGGGGACGGGGGCGGACCGGCCCGCCGACCGCCGGGCGACGTGGACGGGGGAGACGGGGGAGGCGGGGGAGACGGGGGAGCTGGGCACCGCGCAGCTCGTGGCGGCCCTGCGCGAGCAGACCACGGCGTTCGCCGACGCGGTCGCCGGGCAGGACCCGGACGCGCGGGTGCCCACGTGCCCGGACTGGTCCCTGCGCACCCTCGTCGGGCACGTCGGCCAGGAGCACCGGTGGGCGGCCGAACTCGTGCGCGAGCGGCGGCAGTTGCCCGCCCCGAACCCGCTCCAGGCCGACCCCGGCGCCCCGGACGCGTGGGGGCGGTGGCTGCGCGAGGGCGCGGAGGACCTGGTCCGTGCGGTGGGGGAGAGTGGCGCGGACACCGCGACCCGAACGTTCTTCGGGCCCCGGCCGGTGTCCTTCTGGCTGCGCAGGGTGGTGAGCGACACCTGCGTCCACCACTACGACGCGGCCCGCGCGACGGACCGTCCGTTCGAGGTCGCCGACGCCCTGGCGGCCGACGTGCTCAGCGAGAACATGGACCTGGTGTGCACGCCCGGCTTCGAGGCGGTCCGGCCGGAGGTGGCGGGACTGCGCGGCCACGGAGCCCGTATCGGGTTCCGGCCGGGGACCGGGGCGGGCTGGGTCGTCACCAGGGAACCCGGGGCGCCGCGGTGGGAGCGCGGGCCGGTCGCGGCGGACGTGGTGGTGTCGGGCGCGGTGACGGACCTCCTGCTGGTGTTCACCCGCCGCCTGCCGCCGGACGACGACCGGGTGACGGTGACGGGGGACCGCGCGCTGCTCGACCACTGGCTGTCCCGCACGGCGCTGTGACGCCCGGGCGGCACGGCGGCGCGCCGCGCGACGGCTCCCCGCGGGACCGGTACGGCGGTCGAGGGGGCGGCGGCGCGAAGGGACGGCGCCACCCGGGGGAGCCTGCCGCCCCGCCCGCTCTGTGAACCGTCCGCCATGTGAACGCCTGTTCCCCCGCGTCACGGGGGCAACTAGGCTGGCAGGGCAACTGGTTCGCCCCGTCAGCCGGACGGGCGCGTCGTAAGAGGGAACCCGGTGGGAATCCGGGACTGCCCCGCAGCGGTGAGAGGGAACGACCGCCGTCATACGCACTGGGCCCGACCGGGCCCGGGAAGCGACGGCCAGTAGGAGTCCGCCCGCCTTCGGTCGAAGGCGTCGGACGCGCCCCCGAGTCCGAAGACCTGCCCGTTGCCCGTGCGCGGACCCTCGCGCGCGGACATCCCGGTGACCTCGAGGGCGGGTCGGCGACCACATCCGGCGGGCAGCCACGCATTCCGGCGTGCCGTGGCCCGACCGGTCCGTCACCCCTTCGCGCGTTCGCGCGCACGTGCTCCGCGGCGCGTCCCCTCGTCCCGCCGCCGGGACCGTACGAGACACGCTCGCGAAGGAGAGTCACGTGACAGCGAAGTCCGCAGCCGCGGCGGCACGGGCCACCGTGTACGGCTACCCCCGCCAGGGCCGGAACCGGGAGCTGAAGAAGGCCGTCGAGGGCTACTGGAAGGGCCGGGTCACCGCCGAGTCCCTGACCCGGACCGCGCAAGAGCTGCGCCGCGCGAACTGGCGACAGCTGACCGAGGCCGGGATCCACGAGGTGCCGACCGGCGACTTCTCGTACTACGACCACGTCCTGGACACCAGCGTCATGGTCGGTGCCGTCCCCGCCCGCCACCGCGCGGCCCTCGACGCCGACGCGCTCGACGGGTACTTCGCGATGGCCCGCGGCAGCCAGGACGCGGCGCCCCTGGAGATGACCAAGTGGTTCGACACCAACTACCACTACCTGGTGCCCGAGCTGGGGCCCGACACGGTGTTCACGGCCGACTCGGGCAAGCAGGTCGCCGAGCTGACGGAGGCCCTCGCACTGGGTCACACCCCCCGCCCGGTCCTGGTCGGGCCCGTCACCTACCTGCTGCTCGCCAAGCCCGCCCCCGGCGTCGACCCCGGCTTCGAGCCGCTCACCCTCCTCGACCGGCTGCTGCCCGTGTACGCGGAGGTCCTCGCCGATCTGCGCGCGGCCGGCGCCGCGTGGGTGCAGCTCGACGAGCCCGCCCTCGTCCAGGACCGCAGCCGGGCCGAGCTGAACGCCGCCGCGCGCGCCTACCGCGACCTCGGCGCCCTCACCGACCGGCCCCGGCTCCTCGTCGCCTCCTACTTCGACCGGCTCGGCGAGGCCCTGCCCGTGCTCGCCGAGGCACCGGTCGACGGTCTCGCGCTCGACTTCACCGGGGCCGCCGCCGCGAACCTCGACGGACTCGCCGCCGTCGGCGGGCTGCCGGGCAAGCGCCTCGTCGCGGGCGTCGTCGACGGCCGCAACGTCTGGATCGACGACCTGGGGCGCTCACTGAGCACGCTCGGCACCCTGCTCGGCCTCGCCGGCCGGGTCGACGTGGCCGCGTCCTGCTCGCTGCTGCACGTGCCGCTGGACACCGCCCCCGAGCGCGACATCGATCCGCAGATCCTGCGCTGGCTCGCCTTCGCCCGGCAGAAGGCCATCGAGGTCGCCACCCTCGCCCGCGGCCTCGCCCAGGGCCCCGACACCATCGCCGCCGAACTCGCCGCCAACCGCGCCGACCTCGCCTCCCGCGCCGCCTCCCCGATCACCCGTGACCCGGCGGTGCGCGCCCGCACCGCCGCCGTCACCGCCGCGGACAGCCGCCGCCCGGCGCCGTACGCGCAGCGGGCCCGCGCCCAGCGCGCGCACCTGGACCTGCCGCTCCTTCCCACCACCACGATCGGCTCCTTCCCGCAGACCGCGGGCCTGCGCGCCGCCCGCGCCGACCTGCGCGCCGGACGCGTCGACGCCGCCGCCTACGAGGAACGCATCAGGACCGAGATCCGGGACGTGATCGGCTTCCAGGAGAAGACAGGGCTCGACGTCCTGGTGCACGGCGAGCCCGAACGCAACGACATGGTCCAGTACTTCGCCGAACAGCTCACCGGCTACCTCGCCACCCAGCACGGCTGGGTCCAGTCGTACGGCACCCGCTACGTGCGGCCGCCCGTCCTCGCCGGAGACGTCTCCCGGCCCGGGCCGATGACCGTGCGCTGGACCTCCTACGCCGCCTCCCTCACCGACCGGCCGGTCAAGGGCATGCTCACCGGGCCCGTCACCATGCTCGCCTGGTCCTTCGTCCGCGACGACCAGCCCCGCGCGGAGACCGCCCGCCAGGTCGCGCTCGCGCTGCGCGACGAGGTGCGCGACCTCGAAGCCGCCGGCACGTCGGTCATCCAGGTCGACGAGCCCGCGCTGCGCGAGACGCTGCCGCTGCGCTCCGCCGACCGGCCCGCCTACCTGGCCTGGGCCACCGAGGCGTTCCGCCTGACCACCGGCGGCGTCCGCGACGCCACCCAGATCCACACCCACATGTGCTACGCCGAGTTCGGCGATGTCGTACGGGCCATCGACGACCTGGACGCCGACGTCATCAGCCTGGAGGCGGCCCGCTCCCACATGCAGGTCGCCCGCGAACTGGCCGCGCACGGCTACCCGCGCGAGGCCGGACCCGGCGTCTACGACATCCACTCCCCGCGCGTGCCGAGCGCCGGGGAAGCGGCGGCCCTGCTGCGCGAGGCCCTCGCGGCCATCCCCGCCGCGCGCCTGTGGGTCAACCCCGACTGCGGCCTGAAGACCCGTGGCTGGCCCGAGACCCGCGCCTCCCTGGAGAACCTGGTCGCCGCGGCCCGCACCGTCCGCCAGGAGCTGTCGGGGGAGTGAGCCGGGGCGCGGGCCGGGGCGAGCGGTGACCGCCCCGGCCCGCGCCGCGTGCGTCAGGAACGGAGCGCGGCCATCCACGCCTCGACCTCGTCCGCCTGCCGCGGCAGCGCGGCCGAGAGGTTCTCGTTGCCGTCCTCGGTGACGAGGATGTCGTCCTCGATGCGCACGCCGATGCCCCGGTACTCCTCCGGCACCGTCAGGTCGTCCTCCTGGAAGTAGAGCCCCGGCTCCACGGTCAGGCACATGCCCGGCTCGAGATCGCCCTCGACGTACATCTCGGTCCGGGCGGCGGCACAGTCGTGCACGTCCAGGCCGAGCATGTGGCCGGTGCCGTGCATGGTCCACCGGCGGTGCAGCCCCAGCTCCAGGACCTTCTCCAGGTCCATGTCGCCGAACAGGCCCCACTCGTGGAGTCTGGTGGCGAGGACGCGCTGGGCGGCCTGGTGGAAGTCCCGGTACGGGGCGCCCGGCCGCACCGCCGCGATGCCGGCCTCCTGGGCCTCGTACACGGCGTCGTAGATCTTGCGCTGCAACGGCGTGAACCGGCCGTTGATCGGCAGGGTGCGGGTCACGTCCGCGGTGTAGAGGTTGCGGGTCTCCACACCCGCGTCGAGCAGGAGCAGTTCACCGTCCCGGACCGCCCCGTCGTTGCGTACCCAGTGGATGGTGGTGGCATGGGGACCGGCGGCGGCGATCGTGCTGTAGCCGACGTCGTTCCCCTCGACGCGGGCGCGCAGGAAGAACGTGCCCTCGATGTACCGCTCGGACGTGGCCTGCGCCTGGTCGAGGGAGCGGACCACGTCCTCGAAGCCGCGGGCGGTGGCCTCGCAGGCGAAGCGCAGGTCGGCGACCTCGAAGTCGTCCTTGACCCTGCGCATCTCGGAGAGGAGGACGCGGAACTCCTCGTCGCGCTCCGCGGTGACCTTGTCGGTCAGGGCCTCCTCGATGGCGGCGTCGTAGCCGCGCAGCAGGCGGACCGGGCCGGTGCCCTCCCGGAGCGCCTCGCCGAGTTCGCGGACGTCCTTGCAGGGCAGGCCGAGGAGCCGCTCGTTCTCGGTGAGGCTGTTGCGGCGGCCGTCCCAGAGCTCGCCGTGGCCGGAGAGCCAGAACTCGCCGTTCTCCCGGTCGGAGCGCGGCAGCAGGTAGGCGGTGGCCTCGTGGCCGCCGTCCTCGACGGGCTCCAGAACCAGGACCGCGTCCTCGGTCTGATCCCCCGTCAGGTACGTGTAGTCGGAGGAGGGGCGGAAGCGGTAGAAGGTGTCGTTGGCGCGGACCTTCAGGTTGCCGGCCGGAATCACCAGACGCTCGCCGGGGAAGCGGGCGGAGAGCGCGGCACGACGGCGTGCGGTGTGCTGCGCCTGCGGGATCGGCTGAAGGTCGGTCCGCTCGGTGTCGGCCCAGCCCTGCCTCATGTTCTCGGCGAGCTGCTCGCTCACATCCCGCTCCAGACCGTTCTTCCGTTGTTCTATGGCCTCGCTCTCCGCGCCGTCCGTGGTTTCCGGGACTGAGAACTCCTGGCCGGGCTCGTGGTTCTCGTTTCCATGGCCGTCGAGCGTCCGCTCGGTCACGCCGCCTCCTCGGTTTTGCGCACGACCGCCGCTGGTCGTGTGCGTTTGGCCGCCATCGTAAGGGAGAACCCGAAGGGTGCTCCGTCCCGAATATTCGAATCACTCCGGGTAGCGGCATTTTGACCGATATCGTATGCGGCCCGGTGTGCGGTATCGAGTGGGTTCGATCCGTTGACACCCTGTCAGGGCCGACCTAGCATGACGGCGGAACGGGGGGTTCGCGCCACTGACGCGCAGCAGTCGGATTCGCAGCAGTCGGATTCTGGGCGTGCGGCGGACGGCTTTTCTCAGCGCAGGATTTCCTGATCTCCTTCTCGAGGACTTTTCCTCACGTCGTCATTCTGCGCTGACAGGAGCGTTGTGTCCGAGGGTGCGTCGCCGTCCAATTCCGGGCTGAAGTCCTATGGGCGCCTGCTGAAATCCCCTGGCGCCGGTTCGCTGGCTTTCTGGGGCATGGTCGGTCGTTTTCCCATCGCCATGCGTTCCATCGGCTGTCTCATGCTGATCTCGGCCGTCACCGGATCGCTGGGCGACGCCGGCACGGTGGCGGCGGCGATGCTCGTCTCCCAGGGGGTGGCGGCTCCGTTCCTCGGACGTCTGGCCGACCGGCACAGCCAGCGGAAAGTCCTCCTCACCACCTGCCTCGGGCACGCGGTCGGCATGACCCTGCTGCTGGTGGCGGTCGGGTTGCGGCTTCCGCTGTGGGCCATGGTGGCCGCCGCCGTGGTCACCGGATGCACCTCCGTCTCGTTCACCGGCTTCATGCGGGCGCGCTGGGCGGCGTTTGTCGACCAGACCGCGCTGCGCACCGCGTACGCCATGGAGTCCATGCTCGACGACACGATCTTCCTCCTCGGGCCCCTGCTCGTCACCGTGCTGAGTTCGTCGGCACACCCGGCGGGAGGGCTGGTCGCCTGCGCGGTCCTGACGGTGACCGGCTCGGTCTTCGTCGCGCTGCACGGGCGGTCCGAGCCGATGAGCGCCCACACACCGGGCGAGCAACCGCGGCGGGCGATCACGGTGCCCGGGGTCTGGGTGCTGATGATCTCCTACGCCGGGATGGGGTTCCTGTTCGGAGCGATCGACGTCACGATGATCGCGTTCGCGCAGGAGCGGTCGGAGTCCGGTTTCGGCGGTGTGCTGCTGGCGCTCATCGCCGTCGGCAGCCTCGTCGCCGGGGTGTCCTACGGCGCCGTCAACTGGCGCGTTTCGCAGGGCAGGCTGCTCGCGGGCACCACGTGTGTGCTGATGCTCAGCGCGGTCCCGCTGGCCTTCGCGGACTCCCTCTGGGTGATGGCCGTCCTCGCGGTCGTCGCGGGCATCGCGGTCTCGCCCGCGCTGATCGCGGGCAGCACGCTCCTGCAGTCGGTGGCTCCCAAGGGAGCCCTGTCGGAGGCGTTCTCGTGGCTCAACAGTTTCGGTGCCCTCGGTATCGCCTCGGGCACGGCCGTCGGCGGGCAACTGGCCGACCTGAACACCTCCGCGCACGCCGCCTGGGCGGGAGCCGCCGGCGGACTCGTCGCCCTGGTGGCGAGCCTCGTCGGACAGCCGGTGCTGCGGAAGGGGGAGCCGGCCGCGCGGCCGGCTCCGGAAATGACAACAGCGGAACAGTGAAGAACAAGGACAGGGTTGTGAATACAGCGCATTCTGTGTCCGGGCGAGGCGGCATCGGAGGCCTACAGGTCCCCCGCATCTCGTTCGACGAGTTCCTGGCCTTCGGACGGGACGCCCTCATCCGGGCCGACGTCCCCGTGGTCATCACCCTGCCGAAGGGCACCCAGGGCCTGGGGCGCGACGGTGTGGCCGAGCGCCTCGGCGACATGAAGGTCACGCTGTTCACCGAGCCGGGCAACAAGCAGAACCCGGAGCGGTGGACCACCAGGGAGATCAGGCTCCGGGAGTTCTTCGAGGACGACCGGTACATGAACGACCCGCAGACGTGGAACCGCATCGTCTCGAACTTCCGTGAGAGCCCGGCCGACGTCAACGCGATCCTCGGCTTCGACGCCGGGAAGCTCTTCGACTACCGCGGCCCCATGAACGCCGCCAACCTGTGGATCAGCCACAAGGGCGTGTTCACCCAGAGCCACTTCGACGAGCTGGAGAACTTCAACATCTGCCTGGAGGGCAGCAAGCGGTTCGTCCTGGCGCCGCCGGGCTTCTGGGAGTACTACCCGAGGTCCCTCAGGCGCGGGTTCGGCGACAAGTCGCAGGTCTTCGACTTCGACGACGTGGACTGGGCGCGCTACCCCAAGCTCGCGTCCAAGCTCGCCCAGCGCCGCGAACTGGTCCTCAGGCCCGGCGAGATGCTGTACCTGCCCCTCGGCTGGTGGCACCAGGCCGAGTCGCTGGACGACATGAACATCAACATGAACTTCTGGATGCGTGACGCCAAGATCTTCCGCCGCCCGTACGTCTTCGGCGTGGCCGTCTACACCGCGATCTACCGCAAGCTCAAGGGCGTCTACAACTACGAACCGGCGGGTACCACGTCATGACCGAGCGCCAGACCATCACTCCCGCACACCGGTACCGCAACAACGACAAGCTGATCGGTATCGGCAACGAGTTCTGGGACATGTCGGAACGCCACGGCCTCGCCGGGATCGTCGCCGACTACGACGCCGACACGGGCGTGCTGCGTGCCACCGAAGGCCATGACTTCATCCCCGCGGGCCACGAGTTCGTCAACTTCAGTTGCTGCTCCTACCTGGACCTCGACTCCCACCCCAAGGTGATCGAGGGCGCCGTCGACGCACTGCGCCGCTACGGCGTGCTCGACCACTGCATCGCCCGCAGCCGGGTCCAGATCCCCGCCATGCAGGAGCTGGAGATCTCGCTCGGTGAGCTGTTCGGCGGCCAGGTCGTCTGCTCCATCGCCGCCAGCACCGCGACCTTCGGCCTGCTCCCGCTGATCGCCTCCGGCCACCTCGGCAACGGCACCCGGCCGTTGATGATCTTCGACAAGAACGCCCATGTGTCGATGGCCAACGTCAAGCCGGTCTGCGCGGACGAGACCGAGGTCGTCACCTCCCGCCACCACGACCTCGACTTCATCGAGGACATGTGCAAGAAGTACGCCCAGGTCGCCTACGTCTGCGACGGCAGCGACAGCCTGGGCGGCTACGCGCCGGTCAAGGAGCTCGCCGAACTCCAGGACAGGTACGGCCTGCTGGTCTACTACGACGACTCGCACTCGCTGTCGGCGTACGGCGAGCGGGGCATCGGTTACGTCCGCACGCACCACCCGGCCCCCGACGAGCGCACCATCACGGTGGTCACCCTCAACAAGGCGTTCGGCACCAGCGGCGCGGCGGTCGTGCTCGACGGGCAGTCCAAGAAGACGCTGCGCATCATCGAGCGCTTCGGCGGCGCCCTGAACTACTCCCAGCTGCTGGACACCGCGTCGGTCGGCGCCGGCCTCGCCTCGGCGGAGATCCACCGGACCGACGAGCTGACCACGCTGCAGAACCGCCTCTACGGCAACATCGAGCTGTTCGACTCGCTGATCCACACCGACCAGGCCGGCAGCACCTTCCCGATCCGGCTGGTGCCGATGAGCGACGCCACCGTGATCGAGGCGGGCCGCCGGGTCATCGAGGCCGGCTTCTACGTCTCCCCGGTGTTCTTCCCGATCGTCGCCCGCGGTACGGCGGGCCTGCGGGTCATGATGCGCGCGGGCCAGACCGAGCAGCAGATCCGCGACCTGGGCAAGGTGCTGGCCGAGGTGGGCGCCCGCCCGGCCGGCCCGCCCGCGCCCGAGGCACTCCGGTGACGGGCGCGGCCCGGGCCGTCCCCCGCAGCATCCTGTACACGCCGGCGCTCTCCCTCGACCAGGTCGTCAAGGCGTGGTCGTACGACGCGGACCTCCACCTGATCGACCTGGAGGACTCGGTCCCGCCGCAGCAGAAGACGGCGGCGCGCGCCGTGTGCCGGGCAGCCCTGGAGAAGGCCCCCGAACCGGCGAACGTGGCCGTGCGCGTCAACGAGCTGGGCACCCTGCAGGCGGTGCACGACCTGCTGATGCTCGCCGAGTGCCCGGTCGCCCCGGGCTTCGTCGTGATGACCATGGTCGACTCCCCGGTCGAGGTCACCCTGGCGCGCGACACCCTCGCCTCGGCGGGCGTGCGCCCGCAGATCTACGTGACCGTCGAGACGCCCCAGGCCGTCGCCGACCTCGACGCGATCGCACAGGCCGCCGACGGTCTGGTGCTCGGCTCCGCCGACCTGGCCGCCACCCTGGGCGTCGAGATCACCTGGGCGAACATGCTCGCGGCACGGCAGGCGATGGCCATGGCCTGCGCCCGCCACGGCACGGCCTGCATCGACACCGCCAACTTCCGGCTCGGCGACCCGGCGGCGCTGGCCGAGGAGATCGCCCGCGCCCAGGAGCTGGGTTTCCAGGGCAAGGCGACCGTGCACCCGGCCGAGCTGGACGCCATCAACAAGGCCCTGCGGCCCGACCCGGAGGAGGTGCGCCGGGCCCGGCGCGTCACCGCGGCGGTGGAGGCGGCCGACGGCGGGGTCACGATCCTGGACGGCGACATGGTCGGCCCGCCCTTCGCCCGCATGGCCCGCACGACGGTGGCGCTCGGGGACGCGTGGGCACAGCGATTCGGGCGCCGCGCCGGCAGCGCGGGGAACGACAGCGAGGAGGCGGCCCATGACCGTCGTTGACGACACCACCGGCGTCACGCCCGGGACCGTGCGCCCCCTGTCCGTGGCCGTCATCGGCACCGGAGCCATCGGCCAGGACCTGGTCAGCAAGGCGCACCGCTCCGACGTCCTGGACTGCGCCCTGGTGGTCGGGCGCAACCCCGGCTCCGCGGGCCTGCGGTACGCCGCCGAGCTGGGCTGCCCGACGTCGGCGGACGGGATCGACGCGATCCTCGCCGCGCCCCAGGCCTTCGACGTCGTCTTCGACGCCACCAACGCCATGGCGCACGCCGAACACTGGCGGCTGCTCGAACCGCTGGGCACGCTGCTGATCGACATGACGCCCAGCAAGATCGGGCAGATGGTGGTGCCGACCGTCACCGGCCCCCAGGCACCGACGGTGCGCAACGTCAACCTGGTCAGTTGCGGCGGCCAGGCGTCGGTGCCGATCGCGCACGCGCTCGCGAACGCGTTCGACGTCACGTACATCGAGGTCGTCTCCACCGTGGCCTCGACCATCGCGGGCCGCGCGACCCGGCTGAACCTCGACGAGTACGTGGCCACCACCCAGCACGCCCTCACGGCGTTCTCCGGTGTGCGCGACACCAAGGCGGTCCTCAACATCAGCCCCGCCGTCCCCCCGGCGCCCTTCCGCACGGCCGTCCACGCGGTCGTCCCGGGAGCCGACGCCGAGGCGGTGCGCGGCGTCGTCGCCGCGGCAGCCGAGCGGGTCCGGGCCGTCCAGCCCGGCTACGAGGCCGTCGCCTGCGCGGTGAGCGGGGACCGGGTCACCGTCTCCCTGGAGGTCATGGCGGCCAGCGACGTGCTGCCGCCGTACGCCGGGAACCTGGACATCATCAACTCGGCCGCCGTCATGGTCGCCGAGCAGCACGCCGCCAGGCTCTCCTCGGCGGCGTGGACGGGAGCGGGCCGATGAACGCCGTGACGATCCACGACCCGACGCTGCGCGACGGCCAGCACGCGGTACGGCACCAGCTCGGCGCCGCCGCGCTGCGCGGCTACGCGGAGGCCGCCGACGCCGCGCGGGTCCCGGTGGTGGAGGTGGGCCACGGCAACGGCCTGGGAGCCTCGTCCCTCCAGGTCGGGCGGTCCGCCGTCAGCGACGACGAGATGCTGTCGACCGTGCGCGAGGCGCTGACCACGAGCCGGATGGGCGTCTTCATGCTGCCCGGCTGGGGCACCTCCGCCGATCTGCGCAAGGCGGTCGCCCACGGCGCCGACGTCCTCCGTATCGGTGTGCACTGCACCGAGACCTCACTGGCGGAGCGCCACCTGGAGTTCCTGCGGGCCGAGGGCGCCGAGGCGCACTGCGTGCTGATGATGAGCCACATGGCGACCCCGGCCGAGCTGGCCGAGCACGCGGCGAACGCCGTGGCGTACGGCGCGCAGGCGGTCGGCATCATGGACTCCGCCGGCCACTTCCTGCCCGAGGACGTCACCGAGCGGATCGGCGCCATCGCCGCGGCCGTCGACGTGCCCGTGATCTTCCACGGGCACAACAACCTCGGCATGGCCGTCGCCAACTCGGTGGCCGCCGCCGCGGCGGGCGCGACGATCATCGACGGCTGCGCACGCGGCTTCGGCGCCGGGGCGGGCAACACCCAGCTGGAGGTGCTCGTCCCGGTCCTGGAGCGCACCGGGTTCCGCACCGGGATCGATCTGTACGCGCTACTCGACGCCGCCGAGTTCGCGGAGCGGGAACTCATGCCTGCACCTCCGGTCACCGGCTCACTGAGCATCGTCAGCGGCCTGGCCGGGGTGTTCTCCGGGTTCAAGCACCAGGTGCTCGACCGCGCCGAGCGCGCCGGCGTCGACCCCCGCGACGTGTTCTTCGAGCTGGGCAGGCGCCAGGCCATCGCCGGGCAGGAGGACCTGATCGTCGACGTCGTCGCCGACCTGAGCACCCGTAAGGACGGCGAGGCCGCATGAGGCACCCCTTGATGATCACCGCCGAGGACATGGCGGGCGAGGCACGGCTGCTGCGGGTCGTCGACACCCTCGCCGACGCGTTCGCCGACCTCTCGGCGGGCAGGACCGCCTCGCCGTCCCGCACCGTCGTCCAGCACGGCCCGCAGCGGGAGCTGCTGGCCGGGACGGCGGTCTGGGAGCGGCACGGGGTCGGCAGCGTCAAGATCACCACGCTCACCCCGGACAACCCCGATCGCGGCCTGCCGCTGATCCACGGGGTGGTGGTGCTGACGGACCTGGAGACCGGTCAGGTCAGCGCGTTGCTGGAGGGCGCCGAGCTGACCGCCGTCCGTACCGGCGCGGTCGCGGCCCTCGCGACCCGCCTGTGCGCCCCGAAGGACGCCGAGGACCTCGCCGTCATCGGGGCCGGGGTGCAGGCGCGGGCGCTGGTGCGGGCGGTGTCGGCGGTCCGCCCGGTCCGCTCGGTCCGCGTGTTCTCCCGCACCCGGGCCCGCACGGAGGAGTTCGCCCGGTGGGTACGGGAGAGCGGGCCCGCCGCCGTGGAGGTGACCGTGTGCGACACGGCCAGGGACGCCGTACGGGACGCCCAGATCGTCTGCACGACGACCTCGACCAGCGACCGCACGCCCCTGGTGGCGGCCGACTGGATAGCCCCGGGCGCGCACCTCAACGTCATCGGCGGCACCCATGAGGACGCGGTCGAGGTCGAACCTGCCCTGCTCGCGGACGCGTTCGTCGTGGTGGAGGAGCGGACCGCGGCGGTCGAGGAGGCCGCCGAGGTACGGGCCGCGCTCGCCGCGGGGCTCATCCGCGAACACGACCTGGTCGAGCTGGGCGCGCTGGTGGCGGGGACGGCGACGGGCGACGGCCGTACCTCGGTGTTCCGCGGCGTCGGCATGGCCATCGAGGACACGGCCGCCGCCGCGGCGCTCTACGAGGCCTCGTGCGGCGAAGGGGCCGTGCCCGGCTGAGGGATGTCGTGCGACCGGGGAGCTTCGTGGGACGTCTCGCGGCAGCGCACCATGAAGGAGCGCTCGAACACGATGACCGCCTCCCCGGTCGACTTCTTGCCCGTCGTCTCCACCGTGACGATCCCCTGCCCCGGACGGGACGCGGACAGCCGCTTGTGGAGGATCCGGCTCTCGGCGTACAGCGTGTCGCCGACGTACACCGGGTCCTTCAGGCGGACCTTGTCCCAGCCGAGGTTGGCCACGGCCCGCGCGGAGAGGGCCTGCACGGTCATGCCGCCGACGAGGCAGAGGGTGATCCCGCTGTTGACCAGGACCCTGCCGTACTCGGCTCCCTCGCCGTAGGCGCGGTCGAAGTGCAGCGGGTGCTGGTTCATGGTGAGCAGGGTCAGCCAGGTGTTGTCCGTCTCGGTGATGGTCCGGCCCGGCCAGTGCCGGATCAGCATGCCGGGCTCGAAGTCCTCGTAGTCCCCGCCGTGCTCTTCCACGTACTCGTTGTCCCGGATGCGGCGCAACGTCATGCGTCGGACTCCCTTATGTGATACGGCGGTTGCCGTGCGATGCGACTGTACGCTATCCATATCGCAGACGAGCGCCGGGCTGACCTGGGCACATGTCATCCATATCGATATCGATCCCGCGGTGGCCCAAGCGCACCCGGAAGGACTGGGGGAAGCGTATGAGCGCGCTCGTGGAGGCCGGCACGCAGGCGCCGTCGGGACACCCGTGGTTCGGCGACCACCGCCTCGCTCCGCCGGACGTGCCCCCGGCCGCCGTCCGCCGGATGCTGGAACACGCGATACGGGACACCGGCTGGCCCTACCAGCGGCTGCTGCCCGCGGCGCCCGTCGCGCTGCCGCGCGCGTCGTACGCGGAACTGTTCCGGGTGACCGCCGCGTTGCTCGACCTGGTGCGCCGCACGGCGCTGGAGACGGCAGCCACCACGCAGGGCCGCCTTGCCGCCTACCGCATGCCGGAGAGCGAGCACCGGCTCTTCATGGCCGACCCGTTCCTCGAGGAGCGGTACGCGGACTGCGTGACCCGCCCGGACATCGTGATCGGCCCGCACGGCCCGCAGTTCCTGGAGTTCAACGTCAGCGGGGCGCTCGGCGGCCCGGTGGAGGTGCACTCCCGCCTCGCGGTCTGGCGCGAACTGTACGCCGACGAGCAGGGCAGGCTGCCGTTCAGCAGCCAGGACCCCTTCGCCGTGCGCACCGAGATGTTCCGCGACGTGTGCGCGGAACTGGGCGTGGCGCCCCGCGTCGCGGTGCTGGGCAGCGCCCGCGACCAGGGCGGCGAGACCCGGTACTTCGACATGCAGACCGAGTACTTTGCGAGCCGGGGTCTGACCGCGCGCTTCTTCGAGCCCGAGGACCTCCACGAGGCCTGGGACTGCCCGCCGCACCTGCGCTACCAGGTGGGGTTGCGGGACTTCACCATCCCGGACTGGCTCGAACTCGGCATCGACACCGCGCCCGTACAGGCGGCCCTGGACCACGGCTGCCTGCTCGTGGGCACCCAGACGTCCACCTTCCTCTCCAGCAAGCTCACCATGGGGCACCTGTCGGAGGGCCGCCCGTGGATGAGCGCCGCCGAACAGGCCCTGGTCGACCGCTACCTCCCGTGGACGCGGGTGCTGTCCCACCGCTTCACGCACCGGGGCGACCGCAAGGTCGACCTCGTCCGGTACGCCGTGGACCACCGCGAGTCGCTGGTCCTCAAGGCGAGCATCGGGATGAGCGGCAAACAGGTCGTCATCGGCCGCGAGACGGGTCCGGCGGAGTGGGAGACGGCGGTGACCGCCGCCGCCGAGGAGGGCACGAGCATCGTCCAGGACTTCGTGTCCCCGCGCACCTGCCGGCTGTCCCTGGCCGCCGACGGCGCGGACGAGGTGTACGACGCCGACGTCGCGCCGGTCCTCGGCCCCCTCCTCTTCGGCGGCCGCCCCGCCGGCGTGCTCGCCCGCTTCTTCGGCGACGGCACGGCCGGCATCGTCACCGTCCACGGCACCCACAGCTCCGACAACTGCGTGGTCGCCGTCTGACGTTCCCGACCGCACACCGCCGGCCGTTCGCCCCGCCCCGCCGCCGCGTCCGGGGCCCGGCACCCGGAGGGCGGCATTCGGCCATAACCAGCCGTCTGCGGAGACGCCCTGTCGCCGGAGCGGCGGCGCCTCTACGCTGATGTGCGCAGTCGGTTCGCGCCACCGTCCGCGGTGGCGCGTCGTAAGAGGGAACCCGGTGGGAATCCGGGACTGCCCCGCAGCGGTGAGAGGGAACGAACGCCGTCAGGCGCACTGGGGCCGGACACCGGCCCCGGGAAGCGACGGCCAGTAGGAGCCCCCGCGCCTTCGTCCGAAGGCGGGGGACACGCCCCCGAGTCCGAAGACCTGCCGCTGTGCGCGTGCGCCACCCGTACGCGTTGTTCACGGTGACCTCGAGGGCGGGTGTGCTGTGCAGGGCAGAGCTGCGAACGACGGGCGCCGGACGCCCGGCACCCGGGACGCGGCGCGGGCCGACCGCGCCGGTCCTTCGGCGCGCCCCTCGTCCGGGGTCTGCCACGGCACCCTCGGCGAGCTCTACCAAGGCCCCCTGCGGCCCGGCCCGGACCCCGACATCGCGCTGGTGTCGTTCCCCGTCGACCGCCACTCCTGGGTGCACTTCACCCCGGGGCCCGGCGAACCCGGCCCGCACCCGCTCGGGGACAAGTCGGCGACGGCCGTCCGGCTCTTCCTCGACCGCTACGGCCTCACCCTCCCCCGGGGCAGCTGGCGCGCCCACTCCGAACTGCGGGTCGGCGTCGGCATGGCCAGCTCGACGGCCGACGTCGTCGCCACCCTGCGCTGCCTGTTCCGGGTGTTCGCGCTGCCCTACGACCCCGACGCGGTCCTCGGTGTCCTCGCCGCGATCGAGCGCGCCGACAGCGTGTTCCTCGACGAGTTCGCGCTGCACCTGAGCGGCCGGCACCGCGTGGTGCGGCGCCTGGGCACGGCCGTCGGCTTCCACACGGCGTACGTCACCGAGACCGGCACCGTGGACACGGCCGCGGTCACCCCGCTGCTCCTGCCGCACTACCGGCGCCGCGCCCAGGAGTACGAACGCTGCCTGACCGACCTGCTCAAGGGCTTCGCGGCGACGGACCCGTGCGCCGTCGCCCGGGCGGCGACCACCAGCGCCGCGCTCTCCCAGGACGTCCTGCCCAAGCGGTGCTTCGACGCGGTCCTCGCCCACCGGGAGGAGTTCGGCGCCGACGGGGTCTTCGTCGCCCACACGGGCTCCGTCGTCGGCTACCTCTTCGCCCACCGCCCCGCCCCCGCGCTCAAGGACGAGCTGTCCGCCTTCTTCTGCTCGCTCGGCCACCAGTGCTCATTCGCCCGAGGAGGATATGGGTGATCCACCCCCACATAGCCGACGCCCTGAAGACCCCCGACCTCATCCGCCTGACCGACGGCATGGTGCTGCTCCGCTTCGAGTCCATGAAGATCTACTCCGCGCTCGGCGCGGTCCGCCGGCTCCTCGACCGCGGTGTCGTCCGCCCCGGCCAGACCCTCGTCGACAGCTCCAGCGGCATCTACGCCTACGCCCTGGCCCTGGCCTGCCACCGCTACGGCATGCGCTGCCACATCGTGGCGTCCACCACCGTCGACGCCACCACCCGCGTCCAACTGGAGATCCTCGGCGCCACGGTGGAGCAGGTCGAGCCCTCCCGCGACCTCCGGCTCGACCAGCGCCTGCGCGTCCGGCGGGTGCGCGAGATCCTCGCCGCGCGGCCCGACGTCCACTGGATGCGCCAGTACCACGACGACATCCATTACGCGGGCTACCGGGAGGTCGCCGACCTCGTGGCCGCGACCGTGCCCGACCGGCCGCTCACGGTGGTCGGCGGCGTCGGCTCCGGCGCCTCCACCGGCGGCCTCGTGGAACACCTGCGCCGCCGCGACCCGGCGGTGCGCCTCGTCGGCGTGCAGCCCTTCGGCAGCGTGACCTTCGGCAGCCAGGACCACCACGACCCGGAGGCGATCATCGCCGGGATCGGTTCCTCGATCCCCTTCGACAACGTCCGCCACCACCTCTACGACGCCGTGCACTGGCTGGACTTCACCCACGCCCTGTCCGGCTCGGTCGCCCTGCTGCGCGCCCACGCCGTCTTCGCGGGCCTGTCCACCGGCGCCGCCTACCTGGCCGCCGCCCATGAGGCGCGGCGCCACCCCGACCGGCTCCACCTCGTCATCGGCGCCGACACCGGTCACCGCTACGTCCAGGGCGTCTACGCCCGGCACGCCGAGGCCCTGGACGTGGCGGCACTCAAGCCCGTCGAGGTCGACACCGTCGAGGACATGACCATGCCCTGGTCGACGATGGCCTGGAACCGCACCCCCTGCCCGCCCCACTGGAAGGAGGCGACGGCGTGACCGTGGTCTGCCTGGAGTCCCTGACCTTCGGCCTCGGCCACCTGGTGCGCGCGGCCGACGCCCTCGGGGAGCGACTGTGCCTGCTGACCGGCGACCCCGCCTACTACGCCTACGAGCTGGACCGGCTGCCCCCGACGGCGCTCGACGTCGTACAGGTCGACACCTTCGACACGGAACAGGTGGCGGACCGCCTCGGCCGCGTGCCGGAGCTGCGCGGCCTCATCAGCTCCACCGACACCTGGACGCTGGTCGGCGCCGAGCTCACCGCGCGCTTCGGCCTGCCCGGCGTGGACGCCGCCGTGCTGCGGCTGAGCCGGGACAAGGCCGCCGTACGCGACCGGCTGCACGAGGCGGGCCTGACCAGGGCGCGCGCCGTGGACTCCGCCGCCCTCCCCGGCGACGGGCGCGTGGACTTCGCGGACGCCGTGCTCAAGGACGCGGGACTGCCCGCCGTCGTCAAGGACTCCGCGGGCACCGGCAGCCAGAACGTCTGGCTGGTCCGCGACGAGGCGGAGCTGGACGCGGCCCTGCGCGAGGCCGCCGGACGGACGCTCAAGGGCCGCCTCTTCGCCGAACCGTACTTCTCCGGCCCGGTCTACAGCGCCGAGACGCTCACGTGGGCGGGGCGCACCCGGCTGCTCGGCGTCTCCAGCAGGCTGATGTCGCGCGAGCCGCGGTTCCGCGAGGAGGTCACCGCGTTCCCCGTCGCCTTCCCGGGGGCGCGCCACGCGGAGCTGGAGCGGTGGCTGGACCGCGTCCTCGCGGCGGTGGGCTACACGGACCGCTTCGCGCACGTCGAGTTCGCCCTGACCGCCACCGGGCCCGAGGTCGTGGAGGTCAACCCGCGCATCGGCGGCGCCCTCGTCGGCGAGGGCCTGTGCCGGGCCCTGGGCGTCAACGTCTACGAGGCGATGGTGGAGTGCGCGCTCGGCCGCCGCCCCCGCCTCATGGACCTGGACCCGCCCGGCGGACCGGCCGTCGCCTTCGTGCTCGGCTACCCGGACCGCCCGGGCGTGTACACCGGCGTCACGGGCCTCGACCGGCTCCTCGACATGCCCGGCTCACCCGCCTGGTTCCCCGTCAAGAGCCCCGGGGCCCCCGTGGAGCACCTGGACGACAGCCGGGGCTACGCGGGCATCGTCTACGCGGAGGGCCCGACGGCGGAACTGGCCACCCACCACGCCGTGGCCGCCGCCAACGCCCTGCGCGTCACCACCGAGCCCTTCCCCGGCCCCGCGGAGGCCTTCCCCGGGTCCGCCGAGCCCTTCCCCGGCCCCGCCGAGCGGACCGGCGGTGGCTGACCGGGCGGCGCGGGCCGGGGGCGGGCACCTGCGCACCGCGCTCGGGTCGCTCGACGGCTCGTCGCGGTTCCTGCTGCTCAGCTCGTTCCTGATCCCGCTCGGCAGCTTCATGGTGCTGCCGTTCATGTCCGTCTTCCTGCACGAGCGGCTCGGCATGGGGCTCGGCACGGTGGGCGTGGTGCTCGCCGCCGCCTCCCTGGTGCAGTTCTCCGGCGGCGTCCTCGGCGGCGCCCTCGCCGACCGGATCGGGCTGCGCCGGACCATGGTGGCGGCCCTGGTGATCCGCACCGCCGGCTTCGCGGGACTGCTCCTGGCCCTGCACCGGCCCTCGTTCGCCGTGGCCGCGCTGCTCCTCACCTGCTGCGGCGCCGCCCTGTACCTGCCGGCCAACAAGGCGTACCTGGTGCACGGCGTACCCGACGAGCACCGCCCGGCCCTCCTCTCGGCGGGCAACGCGGCCCTCAACGCGGGCATGGCCGTGGGCCCGCTCGTCGCGGGCCCCTTCGTCCTGTCCGCGCCCGGGGCGCTCTTCCTGGCCGTGACGGCCCTGTTCGTCCTGGTCACGGCCGGGCACGCCCGGCTGCCCCCGGCCGCGGGCGAGCGGCCCGGCGCGGCCGCCGCCGGGCCGGGGCGGGGCGGCGCGGTGGCCGTGCTGCCCTTCGCCGCCAACGCTCTGGCGTTCTACCTCTACTTCCACTTCCAGCACTACCTCGCGGTGTACGCGGTGGAGCGGGCGTCCAGTGCCTTCTACAGCGTGGTCCTGCTGCTGTGCTTCGCCCTGGTCATCGTGGTCCAGCCGCTGGCCTCCGACGCGATCCGGCGCATGCCCTACCCGCGGGCGCTCGCCCTGGGCTTCCTCGGGCTCGCCGCGGGCATGGCGGTCCTCGCCGTCGGCTCGCGGCCCGCGCTGCTCGTCGGCGGGGCCCTCATCACCCTCGGCGACATCGTGCTGTTCCTCAAGAACGACCTGGAGGCGCTGCGCCGCGGCACGCGCTCCGAGGCGGTGATCTTCGGCCGGCAGCGCCTCGCCGCAGGACTCGGCGCCTGCGCCAGCGGCCTCCTGGGCGGACAGCTCTACGGCCTGACCGAACGCGGCGGCGACACCGGCCTGTTCTGGCTCCTGGCCGCCGCCCAGTGCCTCGTCCTGCCCCCGGTACTGCTGGCCCTGCGCCGCGCGGACGCCGCGTACGACCAGGGCCACGACGGCCCTCGCGATGGTCACCACAGCAACCACAGCGGCAACAGCGGCACCCACGGCGATCACGGCAACCACAGCCCTGACAGCCCTGACAGCCCTGACAGTCCCGACAGCTCCGACCACCCCGACGCGGAAGGAACGCTCAGCGCCCATGACACGGACCGGCGGGTTCCAGGACGATGACTTCTGGACCGAGTTCTACGACTTCCTCTTCTCCGAGCAGCGCCACCACCAGGCCGAGCAGCTCCTCGCCACCTCCCCGCTGCTGTCCTTCCCCCGTGGCTCGCGGATCCTGGACCTGTGCTGCGGGCCGGGTGTGTTCACCGTGCCGCTCGCCGTGCGCGGCCACGAGGTCACGGGCGTGGACCGCAGCGCGGCGATGCTGGCCCGGGCCCGCAAGCGCACCGCGGACCAGGGGGTGACGGTCCGCTACGTGGAGGAGGACGTGCTCGCCTTCTCGGAGCCGCGCTCCTACGACGTGGTCCTCAACATGTTCACGTCCTTCGGGTACTTCGAGGACCCCGCCGACAACGCCCGCGTCCTGGAGGCCATGTACGCCGCCCTGGCGCCCGGCGGCACCCTGCTGCTCGACGTGGCCGGGAAGGAGCTCCTCGCCCGCAAGGTGACCCCGCCCAAGGTGGTGCGGCGCGGCGACGACCTGCTCGTGCAGACCGACACGGTCCTCGACGACTGGGCGCGGCTGCGCAGCGACTGGGTGCTGGTCCGCGGGGACACCGTCACCCGCGCCGCCCTGGTGTGGTTCGTGTACAGCGCCGTCGAGCTGAGCGCGATGGTGCGCGCGGCGGGGTTCGCCGGGGTCGAGGTGTTCGGCGGCTTCGACGCCCGGCCCTACGACCAGGACGCGGAGCGCCTGATCGTCCGGGCCGTACGGCCCGAGTGACCTGAAGGGCGGGCGCCCGGGGGTCAGTCCGCCTCGTGGTGGTCCTGCGGCGCCGAGGAGGGCGGCTGCGGCTTCGGGCGCTCCCGTCCGCCGTCGTGCCCGGACACCACCACGGCCACCAGGCCCACGACCACGGCCGCGGCGGCGACCCGCCCCGCCGCCCGCAGCGCCCAGGCGAGGGCCCCGGTCCGGCGCGGCGCGCCCAGCCGCTCGCTGCGCCGCGCGGGCCGCCACAGTCGGGCGAGGAGCAGCACCGCCACCGGCAGCTGGAGCAGCCACAGCACCGTGCGCGGCCACTCGCCGTACCACACGTTGGTGCCGTACAGGAGGGTGTGCCAGACGCTGAGGACGTAGACGACGATGACGCACCGGTGCAGCCGTCGCCACGTGGTCGGGCCGATGCGGTGGCGGACGTAGAAGAGCAGCCCGAGCGGTACGGCGAGGTACAGCGCGCCGAGGCCGATGGGGATGGCCAGTTCGCCGGTCCCCGAGTCGTACCAGCCGGGGACGAAGGCGTCCGCGAAGCCGCCCCACAGCCGCTCGGCCCAGCCGAGGCCGGTCTCGTAGCGCACCAGCTCGGCCGCGAACATCAGCGCGTGCGCGAACATCAGGGCCATGGTGGTGAGGCTGGTGGTCCGGTGCCAGCGCTCCAGCGCGGCGCGGGACGCCGCGAGGCGGCCGGTCAGCCGGCCGGACAGGAGCAGCCCCAGCATGACCGTGCCCCAGGCCCACAGCAGGCCCGACCAGCCGAACGCCTGGCTCAGGAGGTACATCCAGTAGGTCGCCGGGTCGTCCATGAACGGCATGACCGCGACGGTGGCCGAGTCGCCCGAGGCCACCCGGGACCACAGGAAGGCGAACACGGCGGCGGTGACTCCCACGGCCGCCGCCGCGTCGGGCAGCGCCGCGCGGAGGTCCGAGCGCAGGCGCACCCGGGGGGCGGCCGGGGCCGCCGCCTCCCGCACCGGCGGGCCGTCGTTGTCTGGCGTCACTTCCTGCTGCATGACGTGGCCCTCCGGTACGGGTGGGGTGTCCGAGGCGCGGTTGGCACAAGTATGGCTGGTGGAAGGGGAGTTGCGCAGACCGCCCGGGTGATCGGCCTCAGTCGCCGGCGCGGCCGAGCTCGGCCAGGCGGGTCAGGGCGGGCAGCGCGGCGGCGAGCGCCCGCCGGTCCTCGGGGGAGAGCCGGGCGACGAGCGGGGTCAGGTGCCGGGTGCGGTCCTGGTGGCGGGAGCGGCCGACGCGGCGGCCGGCCTCGGTGATGTGCACCAGGACGGCACGGCCGTCGCTCGGGTCGGGGCGGCGCTCCACCAGCCCCTCGCGCTCAAGGCGCGTGATGAGCTGGGTGATGGCGGGCTGGGTGAGCTGCTCGGTCCTGGTCAGCTCGGTGAGCCGCCTCGGGCTGCCGCCGAACGCGAGGGTGTCGAGCACCGAGAGCGTCGTGAAGGGCAGCTTCTCCAGTGTCGGGAGCCGGATGTAGAAGCGGTTGAAGTTCTCCAGGGCGGTCGTGAAGGCGTGCACGTCGAGGTCGTCGCCGTCGTCGGTGCCGTCGTCGCCGTCGTCGGTGCCGCTGCCGTCGTCGACGGCCTCGTGGTCCTCGCCGTCCTCGTCGTGGTGCGCGGTGGCGTGGTGCGCGATGGCGTGGTGCGCGTCGCCGTGATGTGCGTCGCCGTGGTGTGCGTTCTCGTTCACGGCAGAAATATATCGCGCGACTTATATAAGCTGCTTATGATGTTGGCGGCGGGCGGCCCGTGCGACGGGGCGCGGTGCGCCCTTGCCGCCCTTTCTTCGGCACCCGGACGCGTCCGCGCCGTACGCGCCGTACGACCGCGTCCGCACACAAGGAGCGAGCCCCATGACTGTGCGCATCGGCATCAACGGTTTCGGACGGATCGGCCGCAACGTGTTCCGCGCGGTGGCCGCGCGCGGCGAGGACCTGGAGATCGTCGCCGTGAACGACCTCGGCGACGTGCCGACCATGGCCCATCTGCTGGCCCACGACTCCGTCCTGGGCCGCTTCCCCGACGAGGTCACCGCCGAGCCCGGCGCCATCCGCGCGGGCGCGGTGACCGTCAAGGTCCTCGCCGAACGCGACCCGGCCGCGCTGCCGTGGGGGGACCTCGGCGTGGACGTCGTCATCGAGTCCACCGGCGTCTTCACCGACGCCGCCAAGGCCCGCGCGCACGTCGACGGCGGCGCGAAGAAGGTCGTCATCGCGGCCCCGGCCAGCGGCGAGGACGTCACGATCGTGCTCGGCGTGAACGAGGACGCCTACGACCCGCGGCGCCACACGATCATCTCCAACGCCTCCTGCACCACCAACTGCCTCGGCGTGCTGGCCAAGGTGCTGCACGACTCCGTCGGCATCGAGTCCGGCATGATGACCACCGTCCACGCCTACACCCAGGACCAGAACCTCCAGGACGCCCCGCACAAGGACCTGCGCCGCGCCCGCGCCGCCGCCCTCAACGTGATCCCCACCTCCAGCGGCGCCGCCAAGGCCATCGGCCTGGTGCTGCCCGAACTCCAGGGCCGCCTGGACGCGTTCGCGCTGCGCGTGCCCGTGCCCACCGGCTCCGTCACCGACCTGACCGTCACCACCACCCGCCGCACCACCGTCGAGGAGGTCAACGCGGCGTACGCGGAGGCCGCCGCGGGCGCCTACCGAGGACTCCTGACCTACTCCGAGGCGCCCCTCGTCTCCACCGACATCGTCACCGACCCGGCCTCGTGCGTCTTCGACGCCGGACTCACCCGCGTCCTCGGCCCCCAGGTCAAGGTCGTCGGCTGGTACGACAACGAATGGGGCTACGCCAACCGCCTCGTGGACCTGTCCCTCATGGTGGGCGCCACCCTGTAGGGCAGGATCGTACGGTGCCCGCGGGCGGGAACGGGCGGGAGCCGTCGAGCCCGCCGGTACCCGCCCGGGGGCGCCGTGGCCGTCAACCGCGTGATCGCCGCGACCGTCGACCAGTCGACAAGGGGAACGCCCGTGCACCTCGCCCTTCCCGCTTTTTCCGGCCGCCGACGCCTGCTCGCCGCCGGGGGTGCCGCCGCCCTGCTGCTCGCGGCCCAGGCCCCCGCCACCGCCGCGCCCGCCCCGCGCCCGGCGGCCGCCGTACCCGCCGCCGCGCACCCCGGCTCCTACGCGCGGCTGCACGCCGTCGTCGACCTGTCCGCGCGGCGCCTGGCCACCGCCGACCTCGTCGCCGCCGCCAAGTACGGCACGGGCGGCCCGGTCGACGACCCGGCCCGTGAGCGGCGGGTCCTGGACGCCGTGGCGCGGCAGGCGGCGGAGGCGGGCGGCGACCCCGGGGTGACCGTGCGCGTCTTCCGCGACCAGATCGAGGCGCACAAGGCGGTCCAGCGCGCGCTGCACCGCCGGTGGGACGCCGACCCGGCCTCGGCGCCCGCCGAACGGCCCCGCCTCGACGCGGTCCGCGAGGAGATCGATCGCGTCAATGGTGAGCTGGTGCGCGCCCTCGCCGCGGCCCTGCCCGCGCGCACCGCCCCGTCGTCCTGCGCAGGCCTCCTCGCGGCGGCCACCGCCCGGGTACGGCACGAGCGGACCCTCGACGGGACGCACGCGGTGGCCCTGGGGCAGGCTGTGAAGACGGTGTGCGGATGAGCCGAACGGTGGCGCGATCTCGCCCCTGTGGATGCATGTCGGCATACAACGCCCCGCGCGCAAGTGGAAGATGCCACCCTGGAGTCTTCGTCGCTGGGACATAGTCCGGGGGAGCATGCATGGGTGAGGTGTGGATCGACGCGGGAAGCGCCGCGGGCGCCGGTGCGCTGGCCGGCTGGCTGCGGCGTGATCCTTCGGTGGCGCGGGCGGGCGTCGAGATCGAACCGGCCGGGACCGGGGCCGCTCCGGCAGGGACGCCGGGCTCCGCGGCCGGGATGGGCACGGTGGAGACGGTCACCGCGGTCGTCGACGGCGCGGTCGGCGTCCTCAGCCTGCTGATCGCCGTAGCGGCCTGGCGGCGGCCCCGCGCAACCCCGCCCCCGGTGGTGCGCGTCATCGAGAACGACGGAACCGTGCTGGAGGGCAGCGTGGAGGACGTGCTCCGCACGGTACGGGCACGCGGTGAACGGGAGCAGACCAGTACATGACGGTACGGCTGTCCGCTCGGGCGTCCTCCCGAGCGGTCCTGATCGGAGTCGACTCCTACGCGGCGGACGCCGGGCTCGCCCCCCTGCCCGCGGTCAGGCGGAACGTGGCCGCGCTGCGCGACGTGCTCTGCGACGAGGCGAGTTGGGGCCTGAGCCCGGCGAGCTGCCGCGTGCTCGGCCCCGAGGCAGGCAGCGGCGAGGTGATGCGGGCCATCGACGAGGCGGTGCGTGAGGCCACGGACACGCTGTTCGTGTACTACGCCGGACACGGCCTGCTGCACCCGAACCGGCCCACGGAGCTCCACCTCGCCCTGCACGACTCCAACGACCAGCAGATGTGGCGGGCCCTGCCGCACGCGTACATCCGCGACGAGGTGCGCGCCGCGCACCGGCAGCGCCATCTGAAGTGCGCCGTGGTCCTCGACTGCTGCTTCAGCGGCGCGGCCGTCGAGGGCGGCATGAGCGCCCGCGACGCGCTGCTGAAGCAGGCCGCCGACATCGACGGCGTGTGCGTCCTCACCTCCAGCGCCGCCACCGAACTGGCCTACTCCCCGCCCGACGAGGAGCTGACCGCCTTCACCGGCGCTCTGGTCGACCTGGTCCGGGCGGGGGTGCCGGAGGCCGGGCCCGTGCTCGACTTCGGCACCCTGCACGGGCGGCTGTACCACCACCTGAGCACCCGGGAACACCCCCAGCACCCCCAGCTCGGCGTCCACAACTCCGGCGAGCGGATCGCCGTCTTCCGCAATCCGGCGTACGTCGCGGACGCACCGCGGGACCACGAGCGCGAGGCCGCCACGACACCGCAGCCGCCGCCCGCGGAACGGCTGTTCGGCCGGGACCGCGAGCTGGCCGACCTCGCGGCCCGGGCGGCCGCCGGCCCCGGGCTCCTGGTCATCCACGGACCGCCCGGCGTGGGCAAGTCGGCGCTGGCCGCCGAGCTGCACCAGCGGCTCACGGGCCGCCGCGGGCACCGGGCCGTCGGCTTCCCCGTCGTCCTCCTGGACGACGTCACGGACGTCGCGGAGGTCAACCGGGCGCTCGCGGCCGCCGGGGACGCCCTCGTCGTGGCCACCAGCCGCGCCTCCCTCACCGAAGCCGGCGCCGGCGTCCGCCGCCACGCGCTCGCGCCCCTCGCGCTGCCCGACGCGGTGGAGATGCTGCGCCACCTCAGCGGCCTGACCGGGTACGACGACGAACTGGCCGAGATCGCCCGCCTGCTGAGCTGCTTCCCGCTCGCCTTGCACCCCATCGCCGCCCGCCTCCGGCGCACCCCGCCCGACCTCATGCTCGACGCCATGCGCGAGTCCGACCGGCCGCTGCAGCACCTGCGCTCCGACGACGACCGGGTGCGCACCGCCTTCACGGTGTCGTACGAGGCGCTCGACGAGCGGCAGCGCCACGTGCTGCACGCCTGCGTGAGCCACCCCGGAGCGGACTTCGACCGCCACTCGGCGGCGGCCCTCAGCCGGATGCCCCCCGGGATCTGCGGGCTCATGCTGGAGGAGCTGGTCGACGCGGGGCTCCTGCAGCGCAGCGACGACCGGTACGCCTTCCACGACCTCTACCGCAGCTACTCGCACACCTCCGCCAAGGAGGCGGCCCTGTGCCGCACCTGGCTCTACCTGCACCTGCGGAGACGCCTGAGAGCGGCGCGCGACCACGGCCCCGGCGGGGACTGGCGCGTCGCCGCCTTCCCCGAGCTGCGCGCCGCCGCGCGGGCCGCGCGCGAGGACCGCTGGAACCTCGCGACCGAGCTGAGCTGCGAGGTGGCCGACGCCCTCCGCGAGGAGCGGTGGCTCGACGAGGCCAGGGAGGAGGCCGAGGCGGCCTACCGGTACGCGGCGGCCCGGACCGACGGCCGGGCCATCGCGCGGGCGCGCGGCTGCCTCGCCCTCCTCGGCGGCGGGCTCCGCCCCGGCGACGCCAGGGCGCCGGGCCGCGAGCCCGCGGGCACGCGCCAGGAGGTGGCCGCGGAGCTGCGCCGGGCCGCCCAGGCCGCACGGCAGGCCGTCGACGGCAGGGCCGACCCGGTCGACGTCGGCCACGAGCTGATGGACCTCGCCGAGCGGGCCCTGGTCGCCGACCTCATCGAGGACGCCATGCGGTTCCAGGTGGAGGCCCACGCCCGCTTCGAGGAAGCCGGTGACGACAAGCTGCTGGCCGAGTGCCTCGTCGGCCAGGCGGCGCTGCACACGTTCGCCGGCCAGTGTGGTGCCGCCGCCCGGCTCGCCGACCGGGCCGCCGGGCTCCTGGCCGCGCACGGCGACGACGAGGGCGCCGCCCACGCGCACGCCTCGGCCGCGGAGGCCCTGCGCAAGACCGGTGACCTCGACCAGGCCCGTGAGCACGCCTACCGCGCGCTCACCTTGTTCCAGACGGCGGGCGACCCCGCCAGCCTGGCGTACGCCTACCGCCTCGCCGCCAAGGTCGAATGGGCCCGGCAGAACCACCCGCTCGCCCGGCAGCTCCTGGACAAGGCCCGGGCGCTGCCGCGCGACACAGGTGGCGAGGAGGGGCCGTCCACCCAGGCCATCGCCCATCCCTCCAAGGCCCTGCGCGTGCCGCAGTGACACCGCGGCCCGCACGCGGAGGCGCGTCCGGCCGTCAGCCCCAGGTCAGGGTGAGCGTGCCTGCGAACGTGACGTAGCCCGCGCGGTGGAACGCCCGCGCGGCGGGGGAGGGGGACGGGTGGTCAGGCCCCCGCCGCCACCCTCCGCGCCCACCGGTAGTCCGCCTTGCCGCTGGGCGAGCGCTGGACGCGGTCCGTGAACACCACGGCGCGCGGGATCTTGTACCCGGCGAGCCGGGCCCGGCAGTGGCTCTGCAGGGCGGCAGCGTCCACCGGCCCGGCGTCCGGGCGGAGTTGGACGACCGCCGCGACCCGGCTGCCCCAGCGCTCGTCCGGCACCCCGGCGACCAGCGCGTCGTACACGCCCGGGTGGGACTTGAGGGCCTGCTCGACCTCCTCGGGGTACACCTTCTCGCCACCGGTGTTGATGCACTGCGAGCCGCGGCCGAGGACCGTCACGACGCCCTCGGCGTCGACGGTCGCCATGTCGCCGAGCAGCACCCAGCGCTCGTCGCCGCGCCGGAAGAAGGTCTCGGCGGTCTTGCGCGGGTCGTTGTAGTAGCCGAGGGGGACGTGGCCGCGCTGGGCGATGCGGCCGGGCTCGCCGACGGCGACAGGCTCGTGCGTCGCGGGGTCCACCACCCGCGTACGGTCGTTGACCCGGATGCGGAAGCCGCGCTCCGGGCCCGCGTCGTCCGTCGCCGTGCCGTTGAAACCGGACTCGGACGAGCCGAAGTTGTTCAGGAGCGCGACGTCGGGCGCCAGCGCCGTGAACTCCGCCCGCACGGCGTCCGACATGATCGCGCCGGAGGAGGAGACGCTGAACAGGGACGACAGGTCCGTGCCGCGGCAGGGCCCGGTGAGAGCGTCGACGAGCGGGCGCAGCATCGCGTCGCCCACCAGCGAGACGCTGGTGACCTTCTCCCGCTCGATGGTGCGCAGCACCTCCTCGGGCACGAACTTGCGGTGGATGACCAGGCGCTGGCCGAAGTGGAAGCAGATGAACGCGGTCAGCGTCGAGGTGCCGTGCATCAGGGGCGGCGCCGGGAAGAAGGTGATGCCGTCGCCCCCGGCCGCCACGCGCTCGGCGACCTCCTCCGGCCGCGTCACCGGCTCGCCCGTCGGCGCCCCGCCGCCGAGCCCCGAGAAGAACAGGTCCTCCTGGCGCCACATCACGCCCTTGGGCATCCCGGTCGTGCCGCCGGTGTAGATGATGAACAGGTCGTCCGGCGAGCGCGGGCCGAAGCCGCGCCCCGGTGAGCCGGACGCCTCCGCCTGCGCGAAGGGCACCGCCGCGGGCGCGTCGCCCGGGCCCACGCGGACGAGGTGGCGCAGCCTGCCCGCGCGGGGCAGGGCCTTCGCCACCCGCTCGCCGAACTCCGCGTCGAAGACGAGCGCGGCGAGGTCGGCGTCCCGGTACAGGTAGGCCAGCTCGTCCTCGACGTACCGGTAGTTGACGTTGACCGGGACGAGGCGGGCCTTGAGGCAGGCCAGTACGGTCTGCAGGTACTCGACGCCGTTGTACAGGTGCAGGCCCAGGTGCTCGCCGGGGCGCAGGCCGCTGTCGAGCAGGTGGTGGGCGACGCGGTTGGCGGCCGCGTCCAGCTCCGCGTACGTCAGCCGCCGCTCGGCGCCGGTGCCGGGGACGTCCAGGTACACGAGGGCCTCGCGGTCCGGCACCGCGTCGACGACCGACTCGAACAGGTCGGCAAGGTTGTACTCCACCGCTCCTCCTGACCCCGGCGCCGTGTCGTGTCGTGTGGCGGTCATCAGAGCAGAGGCACCACCAAGGGGGAAGGGGCCGCGCAGGTAAAACTGACTAGGTGTCAGAAAGCTATTGAACTGGCACCCCGCCTCCTGCAACCTGTTCCAGGTCTGGAGACGGGAGGACGGCCATGGACGGCACGGAACATCTCTCCGTACGGCGCGAAGGCGCCACCCTCGTACTCACGCTGAACCGGCCCGAGGCGAAGAACGCGCTCTCGCTGCCGATGCTCGTGGGTCTGTACGACGGCTGGCTGGCCGCCGACGCGGACGACACCGTCCGCTCCGTCGTCCTCACCGGCGCGGGCGGCGCGTTCTGCGCGGGCATGGACCTCAAGGCCCTGGCGGACGGCGAGATGGCCGGGCAGGAGTACCGCGACCGCCTCGACGCCGACCCCGACCTGCACTGGAAGGCGATGCTCCGCCACCACCGGCCGCGCAAGCCCGTCGTCGCCGCCGTCGAGGGCCCCTGCGTCGCGGGCGGCACCGAGATCCTCCAGGGCACCGACATCCGCGTCGCGGGGGAGTCCGCGACCTTCGGGCTCTTCGAGGTCAGGCGCGGCCTGTTCCCCATCGGCGGCTCCACGGTCCGCCTCCAGCGGCAGATCCCGCGCACCCACGCCCTGGAGATGCTGCTCACCGGCCGCCCCTACTCCGCCCGCGAGGCCGCCGATGTGGGGCTCGTCGGCCACGTCGTACCGGACGGCACCGCGCTCCGGGAGGCACTGGCCATCGCCGAGCGGATCAACGCCTGCGGGCCCCTCGCCGTGGAGGCCGTCAAGGCCTCCGTGTACGAGACCGCCGACCTGAGCGAGGCCGAGGGGCTCGCCGCGGAACTCAAGCGCGGTGGGCCGGTCTTCGACACCGCCGACGCCAGGGAAGGCGCCCGCGCCTTCGCCGAGAAGCGCCCGCCCGTCTACCGGCGCGCCTGACCCGAGGAGCCGACGCCATGTCCGACGTGCTCAGGGCTTCCATGGTCGTGGAGTTCCCCTTCACCCGCTCCCTCGGCCCCGTCCAGTCCGCCTTCCTGACCGGCCTGCGCGAACGCACCGTCCTCGGCGTCCGCACCGGCGCCGGCCAGGTGCTCGTCCCGCCCGTCGAGTACGACCCGGAGACCGCCGAGGAGATCTGGGACCTGGTGGAGGTCGCCGCCACGGGCACCGTCACCACCTGGGCCTGGAACCCCGCGCCCCGGCGCGGCCAGCCCCTGGCCACCCCCTTCGCCTGGGCCCTCGTCCGCCTCGACGGCGCCGACACCGCGCTCCTGCACGCCCTGGACGCGCCCGGCCCCGAGGCCGTCCGCACCGGCCTGCGGGTCCGCGTCCGCTGGGCCGCCGAGCGCACCGGCGCCATCACGGACATCGCCTGCTTCGAACCGGACGAGAGCTCCACGACGGGCGATCGGGCGCGCCCGCACAGCGGGGAGTTCGCCGGGGAGGCGGTGACCGGCATCGTCGCCCCCGCCCGCCTCGACTACACCTACACCCCCGGCCGCGCCCAGAGCGCCTATCTGGCCGCGCTCGCCGAGCACCGGATGGTCGGCGAGCGCTGCCCGCGCTGCCGCAAGGTGTACGTGCCGCCGCGCGGCGCCTGCCCCACCTGCGGGGTGGCCACGGGCGAGCGGGTCGAGGTCGGGCCGCGCGGCACCGTCACCACCTTCTGCGTGGTGAACATCAAGGCCAAGAACCTCGACATCGAGGTGCCGTACGTCTACGCCCACATCGCCCTGGACGGCGCCGACCTCCCGCTGCACGGGCGCATCGGCGGCATCCCCTACGACCAGGTCCGCATGGGGCTGCGCGTCGAACCGGTGTGGCCCGAGGCGGGCGCCGGGCGCCACCCCGACCACTACCGGCCCACGGGCGAGCCCGACGCCGACTACGACACGTACAAGGAGCTGCTGTGACCGGGGACCGCGCACCAGGGCCCGGGGACGTGGCGGTCGTCGCCTGCGCGCAGACCGCGCACCGGCGGCGCACCGACGACCTCTCCGAGGTCGAGATGCTCATGCCGGTCCTGCACGAGGTCCTGGAGAGCACCGGCCTGACCACGGCCGACATCGGCTTCACCTGCTCCGGGTCGAGCGACTACCTCGCGGGCCGGCCGTTCTCCTTCACCATGGCGCTCGACGGCGTCGGCGCCTGGCCGCCGATCGCGGAGTCCCACGTGGAGATGGACGGCGCCTGGGCGCTCTACGAGGCCTGGGTGAAGATCCTGGCCGGCGAGGCGGACACCGCGCTCGTCTACGCCTACGGCACGTCCTCGTCCGGCTCCGTACGGGACGTGCTGACCCGCCAGCTCGACCCGTACTACGTGGCGCCGCTGTGGCCCGACGCGGTCGCGCTCGCCGCCCTCCAGGCCCAGGCCCTCCTGGACGCGGGCCACACGGACGAGCCCGCCCTCGCGGCCGTCGCCGCCCGCAGCAGGGAAGCGGCCCTCGGCAACCCCCACGCGCAGCTCTGGGGCGCCCGCCCCCAGGGCGCGTACGTCGTCCGGCCGCTGCGCACCGGCGACTGCCCGCCCGTCGGCGACGGCGCCGTGGCCGTGGTCCTCGCCGCCGGGGACCGGGCGCGCGACCTGTGCGCACGGCCCGCCTGGATCCGGGGCATGGACCACCGCGCCGAGGCCCACTCCCTGGGCGTGCGCGACCTCACCGACTCGCCCTCCACCCGCCTGGCCGCCGAGCACGCCGGAGCCTTCACCCGCCCCGTCGACACCGCCGAGCTGCACGCCCCCTTCACCTCCCAGGAAGTCGTGCTGCGCAGGGCGCTCCGGCTCGACGACCGCGTCGACGTCAACCCCTCCGGCGGGCCGCTCGCCGCCAACCCCGTCATGGCCACCGGACTCGTCCGCGTCGCCGAGGCCGCCGCCCGCGTCCACCGCGGCGAGTCCCGGCGCGCCCTCGCCCACGCCACCTCCGGCCCCTGCCTCCAGCAGAACCTGGTCGCCGTCCTGGAAGGGGAGTCCCGTGCCTAAGGAGCCGGTCGCGGTCGTCGGCGTCGGACAGACCCGGCACACCGCCGCCCGCCGCGACGTGTCCCTCGCGGGCCTGGTCCGCGAGGCCGCCCGCCGCGCCCTGGACGACGCCGAACTGACCTGGGCGGACGTCGACGCCGTCGTCATCGGCAAGGCCCCCGACTTCTTCGAGGGCGTCATGATGCCCGAGCTGTACCTCGCCGACGCGCTCGGCGCCGTCGGCAAACCCCTGCTGCGCGTGCACACCGCGGGCTCCGTCGGCGGTTCCACCGCGCTCGTGGCCGCGAACCTGGTCGCCGCCCGGGTCCGGCGCACCGTCCTCACCGTGGCCTTCGAGAAGCAGTCGGAGTCCAACGCCATGTGGGGCCTGTCCCTGCCCGTCCCCTTCCAGCAGCCGCTGCTCGCGGGCGCGGGCGGGTTCTTCGCCCCGCACGTGCGCGCGTACATGCGACGCAGCGGCGCCCCCGCCGCGATCGGCTCGCTGGTCGCGTACAAGGACCGCCGCAACGCCCTGAAGAACCCCTACGCGCATCTGCACGAGCACGACATCACCCTGGAGAAGGTCCAGACCTCGCCCATGCTGTGGGACCCCATCCGCTACTCCGAGACCTGCCCCTCCTCCGACGGCGCCTGCGCCATGGTCCTCACCGACCGCGCCGGGGCGGCCCGCGCGCCCCGCCCGCCCGCCTGGGTGCACGGCGGCGCGATGCGCAGCGAGCCCACGTTGTTCGCGGGCAAGGACTGCGTCTCCCCGCGCGCCGGGAAGGACTGCGCGGCCGACGTCTACCGGCAGGCGGGCGTCACCGACCCGCGCCGGCAGATCGACGCGGTGGAGCTGTACGTGCCGTTCTCCTGGTACGAACCGATGTGGCTGGAGAACCTCGGCTTCGCCGCCGAGGGCGAGGGCTGGAAGCTCACCGAGGCCGGGGTGACCGAGCTCGACGGTGACCTCCCGGTGAACATGTCGGGCGGGGTCCTGTCCACCAACCCCATCGGCGCCTCCGGCATGATCCGCTTCGCCGAGGCCGCCCTCCAGGTGCGCGGAGGGGCCGGTGAGCACCAAGTGCCCGGAGCGCGCAGGGCACTTGGGCACGCCTACGGCGGCGGGGCGCAGTTCTTCTCCATGTGGCTCGTCGGGGCCGAGCCGCCCGCCACCTGACCCCCATCGCACCCGTGCGGCTCTGTGTCCTCGTCCCGCGGCCTGTCCGGCGCCGGAGGTGAAAGCTAGGCTGGCGGCGGACGACGCACTGGGAGGAGCACGGACGTGGCCGACAGCACCATCACGCAGCAGCATCCGCTCACGGGCTGGGACAAGCCGGAGCTCGACCTCAGCGCCGCGGAATGGCGGTCGAGCAGCGACGGCCGCGGAGACGTGCAGATCGCGTTCGTCGAGGGCTTCATCGCCATGCGCAACAGCGGCCGCCCGGAGAGCCCGTCCCTGATCTTCACGCCCGCCGAGTGGGGGGCGTTCGTGCACGGCGCGCGCGAGGGCCGGTTCGACCTGACCTGACGCCGGGGCCGCCGCGGCGCTTCTCGGATTCGCGGTGCGGCGGGCCGGCGGCCTCGTACGGCGGATTGCGCAACTCCTCTGTCAGGAGCGGCAGTTGCTCGGCACAATGCTTGCTGTGCCGCACTACGACTACCTGGAGTTCACGCTCGACGACGGACGGCGTGTCCGGCTCGAACTGGCCGCCGCCGGCGAGGCCCCGGCCGCCGCGCCCGACGAGGCGGACGCCGACCTGCCGGGCGGCATCTCGGGCGTGACCCCGGTCGGGCGCGGGGTGCGCGTCGGCGCCCTCGCCGCGGACGCGCTGCGCACCGTGCTGAGCCCGCTGGGCCCGGTCCTCCAGCAGGTGCACGACGCCGTGCGCGACGTCCCCGACCCGCCCGACGAGATCTCCGTCGCCTTCGGCGTCCAGGTCGGCCAGGACCTGCGGCTCGGCATCGTCGGCACGGCCGGCCAGGCGAGCATGACGGTCTCGGCGACCTGGCGGCCGGGCCCGCGGGCCACGACGTGACCTGGTTCCGGGCAGCCGCCGACGAGCGGTACGCGGACGCCCGCGGAGCACTCGTACGGGTCCTGACCGCGGACCGTGCGCGCACCGCCGGCGCGGGCGTCTACCTCTGCGGCCGCAGACTCCTCACCTGCGCCCACGTCGTCAACGCGGCCCTGGGGCAGCGGATGCTGAGCGCCCGCGACCCCGGCGGCGTCACGCTCGACGTGACCTTCCCCGTGCTCGGGGCGGCCGTACCGCACCGGGCCCGCCTGGTGACATGGATACCGCCCCGCTCCCCGCACCGCGGCCCGGTGCCCGACGGCTCCCTGCGCTGGGAGGGCGACCTCGCCGTCCTGGAGCTGGCGGAGGAACCCCCGCCGCCCGTTCGGCCGGTGCGGTGGCTGGACATGGCGCGCGGCCAGGAGGTCAGGGCCTGGTACGGCGGCGGACAGCCCTTCACGTACGCCGACGTGCGCGTGGCCGCGTACGACGACGGCGTCGGCTACCTCGACGGCCAGCTCACCGGCGCCGCCGTCGACGAGGGCTACAGCGGCGGACCCCTGTGGTCCCTCGCCGACGGCGCCGCCGTGGGCCTCGTCATGGGGCGCATCACCGCCCCCGGCACCGCGCTGTCCGCACAGCACACGGTACGGCGGAGCTGGGGCCTCGGCCGCCAGACCGTCCTGCGGGAGCTCCGCCACGCCGGGGCGCCGGACGCGGGCCACCTGGACGGCCCCGGCGGGCCCGCCCACCGCACACCACCCGCCGCCGCCCCGGGTCCCCGGCCCGTCCACCGTGACGCCGACCCCGACGAGACCGCCCGGGACATGATGGTCGGCCCTCTCCAGCTCCTGCTCGGCGACCCCGCCGCCCGCGCCGCCCACGCCACCGCCCTCGCCGCCGAACTCGGCCTCGGCACACCCGCCGACGGCACCGCCCCCTCCGTCGCCGAACTGGCCGAGCTGCTCACCCGCACCGAACGCGCGCTGCCCACGCTCGCCGAGTCCCTGGCACCCGCCCTCGCCGACGACCCCCGCGGCCGCGGCGAACTCGACCGCCTGCTCGCCCTGGGCCGCCTCACCGGCGCGGCCCGGCTGCTCTCCGTGGCCGAACACCGGCTGCTGCGCGCCAAGCTGGAGCACCTGTGCCACCACGACCCGGGCCTGCTGCACCGCGCCGCGACCGCCGCCCTGCCCTACCTCGACCTGCCGGGCACCCTGCACGCGCCCCGGCTCGCCCCGGCCGCCGTCGCCGGGGTGCTGGGCGAGCTGGAGACCTGGCCCGGCGACAGTTCGCCGGTGCCCGACGAGACGCCGCGGCTGCCCGCGCTGCTGCGCGTCGTCGAGTACGTGGCGGCCGAGACCGGCGGCCTGGCCTGCCGCGCGCTCCAGGAGTGGAGCGGCCGCGTCGCCGCCCGGCTCGGCATCCACGCCTCCGCGCTGCGGGAGCGCCGGGCCGACGCCGCGCGCTGGTCGCAGCGGACCGCCCCGGCCGGCGCCCGCATCCTGGTGGAGCTCGACCGGCACGCCAAGGACCCGGCGGACCACTACCGCTGCGCGGTGTGGCGGCTGCGGGCCGACGGCAGTGCCGCCCGCGCCGTCACCGGCCCCGACCGGCCCCGCCCCGGGCCCGAGATCGCCCGGCTCGTCCGGGACATCGCGAGCGGCACCGAGGGCGCCGAACACGGCGTGGCCCTGGTCGCCGTCTCCGTGCCGCCGGACGCGCTGGAGCTGCCCGTGGACGAATGGGACGGGGCGGGCGTCGACGAGTACATCCCCGCCCCGCTCGGCGAGGACTTCCACCTCATCCTGCGCTGCCCGCGGCTGCGGCGCCGCTCGCGCACCGCCGCGGTGGACCTCGCCCGGCGCTGGGAGGCCCGCCACCGCGGCGGGGTGCTCCACGCCGACCGCGCCGTCGGCGGCCGGGCGGGGCTGATCGGACTCCTCAAGACGACCCACCGCGACACCGCGCGCGTCCTGGTCCGGGGCACGGCCGGACACCGCGGCGAACTCCTGCCCGTCTGCCTGGTGATGGGCGTGCCCATCGTGCTGTGGGACCGCGCCTCGCGCGACGCGGGCCCGGAGCTGGACGCGGTCGCGCCGGACGGCCCGGTCGACGGACTCCCCGAGCGCGTACGGCACTTCCGCGTCCACGCGTACGCCGACACGACGACCGCGGCGCGCCCCGCACTGGTGTGGGAGGACACAGGCATGCCCCTGCCCGACGAACTCCAGCTCGCCGACCCGGCGGAAGGCCCCGGCCAGGCCGCGGACGGCAAGGACCCGGCACAAGGGAAGCAGCGATGACTGGTCGACCCCGGGAGCAGCGATGACCCACCTCTACCGGGAGCAGCGAGCCATGTGCCGGCCAGGGCGGCGGTGGTCCCGGTGAGCGGGCGCGACGAGTGGCGCCTGTTCCGTGGCGACCGCGTGGCCCGGCGGGTCGAGCTGCCCGAGGCCCCGCCCTGGCGCCGCTTCCCCGACGGCCACGACGCCCGCCCCCGGCCGCGGCCCTACCTCATCGGCCGCACCGAGGCCGACGTGGTGAGCGCGGCCCTGCACCTGCGGCGCCCCCTGCTGGTCACCGGGCACCCCGGCACCGGCAAGTCCTCGCTCGCACACGCCATCGCCCACGAACTCACACTGGGTCCGGTGCTCCAGTGGCCCGTCAACAGCCGCTCGGCCCTGAAGGACGCCCTGTACGGCTACGACGCCATCGGCAGGCTGCGCGAGACCCACCTGCGCCAGGAGCGCGGCGCCGGGGACCCGGGCATCGGCACCTTCGTCCGCCTCGGCCCGCTCGGCACCGCCCTGGTCCCGCGCGACCGGCCCCGCGTCCTGCTCGTCGACGAGCTCGACAAAGGTGACGTCGACCTGCCCAACGACCTGCTCACCGTGTTCGAGGAGGGCGAGTTCGAGATACCCGAGCTGTCCCGGCTGCCCGAGGACCAGTCCGAGGTGGCCGTGCTCACCCACGGCGGCGAGGGGGAGTGGGTCACCGTCCACCGGGGCCGCGTCCGCTGCCGGGAGTTCCCCGTCGTGGTGATCACCAGCAACGGCGAGCGCGACTTCCCGCCCGCGTTCATGCGCCGCTGCGTCCGCCTCGCCCTGCCCGACCCGGACGAGGCCCGGCTGCGCGAGATCGTGTCGGCCCACCTCGGCGAGGACGCGCTCGCCGGCGTGGACGACCTGCTGCACGCCTTCCTCAACCGCCGCGCCCCGGGCGAACTCGCCACCGACCAGCTGCTCAACGCCGTGTTCCTGCGCAAGGGCGGCGTCGACCTGGACGCGGAGGGCCTGCTCGACGCGGTGCTGCACCGGCTCGGGGGAGCGCTGTAGATGCCGCCCGGCGGGCCGGGAGCACGGCCGGACGGCGGCGCGGACCCACCGCCCCCGCCAGACGACGGGACCCCCACGCCCCCGCCCACGCCCGAGCCCGACCCCGCCCCCACATCCCTGCCCGACCCCGCCCCCACGTCTCCGCCCGTACGCGCCTCCTCGTCCCCGCCCCCGACCCCACCGTCCACGCCTGAGCCCCCGCCCGCACCCCCGGCCGACGACGGCCGCCGCCGGGCCGCGCTCGGGCTCCTCGGCCGCCTCACCGGACACGAGCTGTCCCTCCACGAACTGCTCGACGCCCTGTGGCTCGCGACCCGCCTTCCCGCGGACGGCGCGGCGCCCCTCGCACGGGCACTCGCCGGCACCGCCCGCGCCCGAGCCCGCCGCCCGCCGCCCGCCGCCCGAGGGAATAGGAACCGGCCGGGGACCACGTCCCGGACGTGACCGCGCCGGAGGAGCGGCCCCCGGCCGCGGCCGACGCCGGGGTCCGCTTGCTCGCCCAGGGGCAGGCGG